>DATECV010000084.1:0-3176 GCA_035286725.1 Dehalococcoidia bacterium
CGGTACACCCGGGATACGGGTTCCTCAGCGAGCGGACGGAGTTCGCGGAGGCGTGCGAGGCCGCGGGGATCACCTTCATCGGCCCGAAGCCGGAATCGGTGATCCTCCTCGGCGACAAAGTGAACGCGCGGCGGACGATGATGGCGGCGGGGGTGCCGGTGGTGCCGGGGACCGAGGGCCGGGTCGAGTCGGACGAGGCCATGCGGGTGGCGCCGGAGATCGGGTTCCCGCTGATGATCAAGGCGTCGGCGGGCGGCGGGGGGAAGGGGATCCGGCTGGTACGGACGCCGGAGGAGATCGAGAACGCGGTGCGCGTAGCGTCGAGCGAGGCGCAGTCGGCGTTCGGCGACGGCGGCGTGTTCCTGGAGCGGTATCTCTCGCCGGTGCGGCACGTCGAGGTGCAGGTGCTGGGCGACAAGCACGGGAACGTGGTGGCGCTGGGCGAACGTGAGTGTTCCGTGCAGCGGCGGCACCAGAAGGTGCTGGAGGAGTCGCCTTCGCCGGTGGTGACGCCGGAGACTCGGCGCAAGCTGATGGAGGCAGGCGCGGCGGCGGCGAAGGCATCGGGGTACTACAACGCGGGGACGGTGGAGTTCCTGTTCGACCCGACGACGCAAGAGTTCTTCTTTCTCGAAGTGAACACGCGCCTGCAAGTCGAGCACCCGGTGACGGAGTGGCTGACGGGGCGCGACCTGGTGCGGGATCAGATCCGGATCGCGGCCGGGGAGCCGTTGGGGTTCACGCAGGACGACGTGGTGCTGCGCGGGCACGCGATCGAGTGCCGTATCGCGGCGGAGGACCCGTACAACAACTACCTGCCGTCGCTGGGGCGGATCGACTTCGTGAGCGAGCCGCAGGGGCCGGGCGTGCGGGTGGACAGCAGCATCTTCAGCGGGATCGAGATCCCGTACTACTACGACCCGATGCTGGCGAAGCTGATCTGCTGGGGCGCTGACCGGACGGCGGCGATCGAGCGGATGAAGCGGGCGCTGCACGAGTACGTGATTTTGGGGGTGAAGACGAACATCCCGTTCCACCTGCAACTGCTGGACGACCCGCGGTTCGTGGGCGGCGAAGTACACACGGGGTTCCTGGACAGCGAGTTCAAGATGATCGAGCCGGATGGGCTGAGCGCCCGCCCCGGCGGACAGGCGGCCGATGACGTGGCGCTGCTGGTGGCGGCGGTGATGTCGCACCAGCGGCGGCAGCGGAACGGCGCGCAGCCGGCGATCATCGTGGCGCCGGGCGCGTGGCGGGAGGCGGGGCGGGACCGGCAGATCGCGAGTCACACAGGGATATCACAGGGGAACAAATGGCGGCGAAATACCGGCTGAGGCTGGGTGACGAGCAGCGCGACGTCGAGGTCGAGCCGGACCGCGCGGGTGGCTGGCGTGTTACCGCGGGCGACGTGACGCGCACTGTGAACCTGACGCGCATCGGCGACGGGGCCCGGTACTCGGTGATCGTGGACGGGCGGCCGTACGACGTGTTCGCGGAAGAAGGTCCGACGGACTATCACATCCTGGTCGACGGGACGCGCGTCGTCGTGGGGACGCAGACGGGACGCAAGGGAGGCGCGGGCGGGGACGACAGCTTCGCCGTGGACGCGAGCGGGGAGTGGGTGCTGAAGTCGCCGATGGCCGGCGTGGTGCGGGAGATCCGTGTTTCGGCGGACGATGAGGTGGAGGAGGGCGACGTGCTGGTGGTGGTGGAGGCGATGAAGATGCAGAACGAGCTGCACGCGCGGCGGGCGGGGCAGGTGAAGGCGGTGTATGTGAGCGTGGGGCAGCGGGTGGACCAGGGGACGCCGCTCTTGGTGCTTGTTTAGAGTTGTCAGTTCTCAGTTCTCAGTTACCGATTCGCGGTTGGGGGCAGCGGCACAGAACGCCTGGTGGAGGGAGTCCCGATGGCGAACCCTTTCTCGGAGTCGAAGACCTTCCACAAGATCGGGCACATCACCAACACCATTCCTCTGAGGGTCATGCCGACGCCTCGGGGGATCGCCGTCATCACCACCACCGGGAGAAAGACCGGTAAGGCGCGGGTGCGTGCTGTCCGCGCCGTGCGGGATGACGGCCGGGTGTACGCGGTGGCGCTGCTGGGCAAGAAGACCGCCTGGCTCGCGAACGCCAGGGCGAACCCAATTGTACAGATCAAACTCGGGACGAAGACCTTCCACGCGGCCGCGCGGGAAGTGACTGATCCGGAAGAACGAGCGCGCGCCGCCAGGCTGTACCGCCCGGTCGTTGGCTGGTACGACTACGTCGACTACGCGAACTTTGTGTGGGGGATCCCGACACGGTCGCGGCTGCTGGCGGCGCATGACCGGTGGTTCGATGCGGGAGTCGTGGTGGCGTTTGACCTTGGTGACGAGGCGTAGTCCGGCGGACGAACCTGTCCGACGAGGGTCGCTTGTAGGGGCACGCTGCGGCGTGCCCGTGTGGTGACAGGTACACGCATGGATGCGCCGCTCAAACGCCGGTCCGTTCGCCTGCCGGCGTACGACTACGCATCGCACGGGGCGTACTTCGTGACGCTCGTGGCGGCCGCGCGTGCGTGCGTGTTCGGTGAAGTCCAGGACGTCCGCCTCCGTAAACCGCGCCACCGCGTTCAGATTGAACCTCCGGAACGCCTTTTGGAAGTTCGGCCACTTCGCCCGCATCACCTTCCAGTTCAGCCCCGCCCCGAACACGAACCACGTCAGCATCTCGAAGTACGCCCGGTCGTCCGGCGGCGTCTGCCCCACCGGGAACGGGAAGATCTCCGTCGGATCCGCCTCTGGGCCCATGGTTCGTGGTGCCATCTTTGTCCTCCTCCCCGACTGTCCCCTGTTCCCTGTCACCTGTCAACTCCCGCCTGCTAGAATCCAACACCCATCGAACGGAGGCTATGTGGCGCTCGAGATCCGGCCCTATGGCGAGGAAGAGGAGCAGGCGTTCTACCGCGTCCCTGCGATCGTCTTCGGCAACTACACCGGCCAGCCCCGCGACCCCGAGCGAGCGGAGTTCGTCCTCCGCCCCGAGTGGTCTCTCTGCGCCTTCGAGGACGGCGAGCTCGCCACCACCTATGGCGCCTTCCCCTTCCAGCAGCGTCTCAACGGCGGCGTCGCCCGCGCCGCTGGTGTCACCGTCGTCGGCACGTTGCCGCAGTACCGCCGCCGAGGCCACTTGCGCAAG
>DATECV010000085.1:0-23323 GCA_035286725.1 Dehalococcoidia bacterium
AACTTCTCGCTCGACAACGCTTCTGCCATCGCCGTCGATCCACCGCCCGGGGGGTTCGACGACCAGACGTTCCTGTCGTCCGGCTCGCTCGGCGTGTTACAACCGCGTCTCACCTGGACGTTGCGCTTCGACAAGCCCGGCCCCTACGTGTACGCCTGTACCATCCACGTGCTCGGTGGCATGGCCGGCGTCATCAACGTGCGCTAGAGGAGCGACGTCGCGGCCGCTACAATGCTCCATGTTTGCCGAGCTGACCGAACTCCACCGTTCCATCGTGATGCGTCTGGGCCAGCTCGTCGATTGCCTGGACGGCCTCAGCGAGGCTCAGCTCAACTTCACACCGAACTTCCCCGGCGCCAACAGCCCCTACGTGCTCGCCGCCCACACGCTGGGCAACGCGCGTGCCTGGGTGCTGGGCATCGCCTGTGGGCGCGAGGTCGGCCGCGACCGCCCCGGCGAGTTCCGCGCGACCGGCTCCGACGCAGCCGCCCTGCGCGAGCGCCTCGCCCACCTCGAAGCCGAAATGGCCGAGGCCATCGAGGCGTTGACGCCGGCCGACCTCGACCGTCACTTCGTCCCGGGGAAGGAGCTCTGGGGCGAGAACGAGCCCCGGGATATCAGTGTCCGGAGCGCGCTGGTGCAGGTCGTCGAGCACGCGTCGCTCCACCTGGGCCACCTTCACCTCACCCGCGACCTTGCCGTGGCGGGCGCCTGAACCGTCACGGAACGGATACCCCAGACTCCCGCCCCGCTCGTTGCAAGCCGAAGATGTAGCAGATAGAGTGTGAGTCCGGCCGTCAGGGGGCGGCACGGCCAAGAAAGGAAGCGCCAGCCATAGCGAAAGACCTCCGCATCAACGAGCGCATTCGCGTGCGCGAAGTTCTCCTCATCGACGATGAGGGCCAGAAGCTCGGTACCATCCCCATCCAGGAAGCGCTGCAACGCGCGCGCGACGCCGGCCTCGATCTTGTCGAGGTTGCGCCGAACGCTAACCCGCCCGTCTGCCGCGTCTTGGACTACGGCAAATTCAAATTCGACCAGGCCAAGAAGGAACGCGAGGCGCGCAAGCACCAGAAGCAGCAACAGCTTCGCGAGGTGCGCTTCAAGCCGAAGATCGGCGCGCACGACATCGACTTCAAGACGAAGGTCATCGTGAAGCTGCTGAACGAAGGCGACAAGGTCAAGGTCTCCGTCATGTTCCGCGGCCGCGAGATCACCCACCCGGAGATCGGGCGCGGCCTGCTCATGCGCGTGCAGGAAAACCTGAAAGACCTCGTCGTGGTCGAGCGCCAGCCGATCATGGAGGGCCGGTTCATGAACATGTACCTGGCCCCGCTGCCGCAGAAACAGGTGGCCAAGCCCAAGACGCCGCGCGAGCCCAAGACCAAGCGCGTGACCGGCAGCGGTGACACCGGCGGCGAAACAGCCATGAGCACCGCGCTGAAGGCCGCGGGCGTCGACGGCGCCGCAGCCGAGGCGGCGGCCGCCGCCGAGGCATAGCTCTCAGAACGCTGCTTCGAGCCCAACTTGCCGATCCTGCCCGGATCCGCGACAATCCTATGCCGTCTTCTTGACGTAGACCGCCCGGGGGCAGTGCGACTGCCCTCGTTTCATGCGCGAGGAAACCCATGCCGAAGATGAAGACCCACCGGGGCGCCGCCAAGCGCATCAAGATCACCGGCGGTGGGAAGTACACCAGCCGCAAGGGCAGCATCAGCCACCGCAAGACGCGGAAGTCGAATGCCGCGAACGCCTCCGGTGATGAGATGTTCGTCGTCGCCCCCCCGAACCAGCGCCGGTTGACGCGCCTGATGCCGTACGCCAAAGCGAACCGCTAGTCCGCGATCGTAGCGCGGGCCGTCAGCCCGCGCGGCAGATGGCACGCTATGGTCGTGCCCGGAGAACGAGACCATGCCACGAGTAAAGCGAGGCGTCCCCGCGCGGCGCCGCCATAAGAAAATCATCGACCTGGCGAAGGGCCACAAGGGCCAGCGCCACCGGGTGTTCAAGCGCGCCAGCGAAAGTGTCCTCCACGCGCTCGACTACACGTATCGCCACCGCCGCGAGCGCAAGGCCGACTACCGCAAGCTGTGGATCGCCCGCATCAACGCCGCCGCGCGCATCAACGGCATCTCGTACAGCCGCTTCATCGACGGCCTGAACAAGGCGGGCATCACCATCGACCGCAAGATGCTGGCCGACCTGGCCGTCCGCGAGCCGGGCGCTTTCGGCGAGCTCGCGAAGAAGGCCGTCGCCGCCACCGCCTGATTTCCCGCACAAACGCCGCACTCGCCCCACGGCCTAGCGTTGGGCGCAGCCCCCGTCGCCCATACAATGCCATCGTGACCACCGAAACCAGACAGCACGAAGTCGTTCTCTTCACCCAGGGCTTCTGTGAGTTCTCCGAGATGGTGCGCCTGCACCTGGAGTCGCGCGGCCAGAAATACAGGGAGCGCGACCTCGACTACGACCCCAGCGCCCGCGAGGACATGATGAAGCTCGGTGGCACCGGCACCCCGGTCACCGTCATCGATGGCGAAGTCATCCTGGGCTACGACGAAGAGGCCATCGACGAGCTGCTGGGGTTCGAACCCTACAACCCGTCCGAAGACCTCAGCGGCCCCACCATGGAGCAGCGCTAGGTCAACCGTCCACCCGGCGCGGAACTTCGGGACCTGCGTCACTGGCCTGGATGCCCCCCGCGGCGTGTAGCCTCAGGGCGGAGGCATCGTGGTCGACACAGGCCCCACCGTACCCATCGACACGCTGGCAACGCTGGCGCCTGCCGCCCGCATCGGGGCCCTGGGATCGCGGACGGGCGGCCTGAGCTCCGAGGAGGCCGCCCGGCGCCTCCGCCGCTTCGGCAGAAACGACCTCCCGGCGCCACGGGCGCGCCGCCCGCTGTTCGCTTTCCTCGCGAATTTCACCCACACCCTCGCGTTGCTCCTCTGGTTCGCCGCCGGCCTCGCATTCGCCGCCGGCCTGCACCAGCTCGGCGCCGCCATCGTCGCCGTCGTCGTCGTGAACGGCCTCTTCGCGTTCGTGCAGGAGTACCGCGCCGAGCGCGTCATCACCGGACTCATGCGCCGGGTGGCGATCCAGGCGCGCGTCGTGCGCGACGGGGCCGAGCACGTCCTCCCCGCCGTCGATCTCGTCCCCGGCGATATCGTGCGGCTGGCCCCGGGCGATATCGTGCCCGCCGACTGCGTGCTGCTGTCCGCCGACAACCTGACGCTGGATCTGTCCATGCTGACCGGGGAATCCGTGCCCGTGGGCCGCTCACCGGACGCGGTCGCCGCAACGACCGGCAACAACGGCCACGTCGCCGATATCGCGTGCGCGGCGCCGTCGGGCGCTGGCGTGGCCGGCGGCTTCGCCGAGGCGGCGGTGTACGCCACGGGACACGCCAGCACCATGGGCGCCATCGCCGCGATGGTGGAGTCCGTCGAGCGCGGCGCCTCCGTGCTCGAACGACAGGTGGCAGAGCTTTCACGCGTTACCGCTGTACTCGCGGTAGGCGCTGGCGCGGCCACGCTGGTGATCGCCGCCGTCAGCACCGATGTCGAGTTCGTTGCCGCGCTCACCTTCGCCGTCGGCGTGCTCGTCGCCCTGGTGCCCGAGGGCCTGCTGCCCACGCTCAGTGTTGCGCTCGCGATCGGTGCGGAGCGGATGGCGCGGCGCGGCGCGGCGGTCCGCCGGCTCTCGGCCGTCGAGGCCATTGGCGCCGTAACGGTCATCTGCACCGACAAGACGGGCACCCTCACCCAGAACGCGCTCTCCGTGCGGGGATTCGTGCCCGCGAATGGACCCTCCGCGGCGCCCTCCACCCTCGCGCTGACCGCCGCCGCGCTCTGCAGCGACGCCCGCCCCGGCGACGATGGGTGGAGCGGCGATCCGATGGATGCGGCGTTGATGCGTTGGGTCGAAGCGCACGGCCTCGATGGCTCGGTCGCCCGTGCCACCCACACGCGGATCAGTGACGTGCCTTTCGACGCCCGCTGGCGCTACATGTCTGTCACTTGCGACGTCGATGGCGTTCGGACCGAATTCATCAAGGGTGCGCCCGAGGACGTCGTGCGCTTGCTCGGTGTGCAGGCGCCCGCCGCCATCGAGGACGCGACGGTGCGGGCGACGGTGCAGGGCGAGCGCGTCCTGCTCCTCGCCTCCCGGGCCGGTACGGACGCCGAACTGCTCGGGCTCGTGCGGTTCTTCGATCCGCCCCGCCCCGAAGCCGCCGCCGCCATCGCCGCTTGCCGCCGCGCGAGCATCCGCGTCGTGATGCTCACCGGCGACCACCCCGGCACCGCCAGCGCTCTCGCGCGGGCCGTGGGCATGGGCGACGGCGAGGTGCCCGTCGTGAGCGGCTCCCAGATGGACGCGCTCAGCGACCGCGCCCTGCTCCAGCGCCTGCGCGGCGATACCGTCTTCGCGCGCATCGACCCGCGCCAGAAGCTGCGCATCACCGAGCTCCTCCGCCTCTCGGGCGAGATCGTGGTGGTGACCGGCGACGGCATCAACGACGCGCCCGCGCTCCGCGCCGCCGACGTGGGCGTGGCCATGGGCCGCCGCGGCACGGAGGTGGCGAAACAGGCGTCCGATATCGTCCTCGCTGACGATAACTTCGCCACGATCGTCGCCGCCATCGAGGAAGGGCGCTCCATCAAGGAGAACATCCGGCGGTTCGTCAGCTACGTGTTCACCAGCAACGTCGCCGAGCTGGCGCCGTTCCTCCTCTACCTCTTCCTGCCGGTGCCCCTCCCGCTCGCCGTCGTGCAGGTGCTCGCCCTCGACCTCGGCACGGACCTCGTGCCCGCCATGGCTCTTGGCGCCGAGCCGCCCGCGCCGCGTTCGATGCTCGAACCGCCCGAGCCGCCCGCTCGCCCTCTGCTCACCCGCGCGCTGGGGCTCAAGACGTTTCTGTTCTTCGGCCTCATCGAGGCGGCGCTCGGCATCCTGGGGTATCTGGCCTATCACTGGAACGCCGGCTGGCGCCCGTTCGATTCGTTCGCTCCGTACGCTGCCATCCAGCACGAGGCGCGCGCCCTGACGTTCCTCGGCATCGTGGCCGGTCAGGTCGGCTGCGTGCTCGCCCAGCGCGATGGCCCGCTGCTCGCCCGCCTGTCGCTCACGACAAACCGCCTGATCGCGTACGGCCTCGCCTTCGAGCTCGCGCTCGCGGTCGGTCTCGTCTACATACCCGGGCTCAATCGCCTGTTCTCCATGGAGGCGGTCCGCCCCCTCTGGCTCGCGATCCTGCCTGCCGGAGCCGCGGCGTTCTTGCTCATCGATCATGCACGCCGCTTCGTCGCCGGCGTCCTGGCGTCGCGATAGGGCTGTCCGCGAACGTACCGCACGAAAGGCGTGTGGATGCTACTGCGAGGCGCCGCGAATGTGCCGAACGGCTCTGCAACCGCGCTCTGGCGGAGGTAGAATGTAGGTGAAAGGAGGTACGAGAGGCGTAATGGATAAGCGGTGTGGAGCCGCGGCAGGTCCGGCGCCCGACCCGTAACTCGCTGAAAAGGAAACGCTCGAAGGCGCGGAGTGCGGGCGGAGATCCAGTCCGGAGGATAGGACGAGGCGACGCCCCCTCGGTTCGGAATGAACCGGTAGCGAAGCAAGGCGAAGGCGCCGGAAACCCAGAGAAGAGCCCCCGATGAAATGAACGGGGGCTTCGTCGATCCAGCGACAAAACAGGCTTTCGCTTGCCACAATAATGGTCGATAGCCGGGCCAGGAGCAGACCGTGGGCGTTCGCTTCGACCAGGTCACGAAGAAGTTCGGGGACGTTGCCGCCCTCGATGACTTCTCGCTCGATGTCCACGACGGCGAGTTCATGGTCCTCGTCGGCCCCTCCGGCTGCGGCAAGACCACCGCCCTCCGCATCCTCGCCGGCCTCGAGGAGCCGTCGGGCGGCGGCGTGTACATCGAAGACCGCGACGTTACAGACCTCGAACCCCGCCAGCGCGATATCGCGATGGTCTTCCAGAACTACGCGCTGTACCCCCAGATGAACGTCTACGACAACCTGGCGTTCGGCCTGCGCGCGCGCCGGATCCCGCGCCAGGAGCTCGACCGTTCCGTCCGCGAGGCGGCGGATCTGTTGGGGCTCGCCGATCTCCTGAAACGCAAGCCCGGCCAGCTCTCCGGCGGTCAGCGGCAGCGTGTCGCCCTCGGCCGCGCGATCGTCAGGCGCCCGAAAGCGTTCCTCATGGACGAGCCGCTCTCCAACCTGGACGCCAAGCTCCGTGCGCAGACGCGCGTCGAACTGATCCGCCTGCACCGCCGCCTCCAGACGACGACACTCTACGTCACGCACGACCAGGTCGAGGCGATGACGATGGGCCAGCGCATCGCCGTCATGGATCGCGGCCGCCTCCAGCAGCTCGGCACGCCGCAGGAGGTTTACGAGCGCCCCGCCAACCTCTTCGTCGCCGAGTTCATCGGCAGCCCTGCCATGTCGTTCTTCCGCGGCCAGGCCCGCGCCGATGCTTCGGGCCTCTTGACGGTCGAAGCCGGCCCTGTCGCGTTCACGCTTTCCGCCGCGCAGGCGACCGCGGTCCGCGCGGTGAGCGCCACCGATCTCACCGTCGGCGTCCGGCCCGAGCACATCGACCTCGCCGAAGAGCAAGGAGGAGCGACGCCCGCCGCGGCCTTCACCGCCGTCGTGGACGTCGTGGAGTCGCTCGGCAACGAGATCCACGCCACGCTGCTGCTCGATGGGCGTGGCGTCGTCGCCCGCCTGGAGTCGAAACACGCCCTGAACGCCGGCGAGACCCGCAGCTTCGCCGTCGCAGCGGAGCACCTGCTCGTCTTCGATCCCGCCAGCGGGAGGTTGCTGGCATGAGCGTCGCCGTAGCGCCACGCCGCCGCCGCAGCCCCCTCGCGCGGGGCGCGCGCGAGCTCGTGGCGGCGGCGCCCTTCATCCTGCCGTCCGTCGGCCTCTTCGCCGTCTTCGTCTTCTACCCGCTCGTCCGCTCCGTCTGGCTCGGCTTCCACGCGACCGATCCGTTCGGCCGTCACGAGGTGTGGGTCGGCATCGATCAGTTCCAGGACGTGCTGACGTCGCCGGACTTCCGCTACAGCCTCTTCGTCACCGGCCAGTTCGCGCTTTACACGGTGGTCCCCGCGACTGCGATCGGACTGTGTCTCGCGCTCCTCGCGCACCAGCGGCTGCCCGGCATCGTCATCTTCCGCACGATCTTCTCGTCGACCGTCGCCTCGTCCGTGGCCGTCTCCTCCGTCATGTGGCTGCTGCTGCTGAATCCCGGCGTCGGCGTCTTGAACTACATCCTCGACCAGGGCGGCCTACCCACGGCGAGCTGGCTCACCGACCCCACCTGGGCGCTGCCCGCCGTGGCCATGACCACGGTGTGGATGAACGTCGGCTTCGCGACGATCGTCATCCTTGCGGGCCTGCAGAACATTCCGGAGGAGCTGTACGAGGCCGCGCGCGTGGATGGCGCGGGCGGCCGCGACCAGTTCCTCCACGTGACCCTGCCCGGCCTCTCGCCCACGCTCCTTTTCGTGTCCGTCGTCGGCGTCATCTTCGCGTTCCAGTCGTTCGGCCAGATCAACATCCTCACGCAGGGCGGCCCGCTCGATTCGACGAACGTCATCGTCTACTCGATCTATCGCGAGGCCTTCCTCCACTACAACGTCGGCCTCGCCTCCGCCCAGGCCGTGGTCTTGTTCGTGATCGTGCTGCTGCTTACCTTCGTGCAGTTCGTGATCGCCAGCCGATGGGTGTTCTACCGATGAGACAGCGCACAGCCCCTCAGAGAGCCGCCCGGATCGCCGCCACGCTGCCCCGCTACGCGCTGCTGCTGGCGGCGGCGACGGTGATCCTCTTCCCCCTGTACATGACCGTCGTCGACAGCCTGCAGCCGCTGGAGAAGCTGCTGCAGTTCCCGCCCGACTTCTGGCCACGTGCTCCTCGCTGGGAGAACTATCGCCTGGCGATGACCGACATCCAGATGCCGCGCTACCTGCTGAACAGCCTGATCATGGCCACCGTCATCACGGCCGGTCAGGTCGTCACGTCGTCGCTGGCGGCGTATGCCTTCGCCTTCAAACGCTTTCCGCTCAGCTCCGCCATCTTCTTCGTGTTCCTCTCCACGATGATGGTGCCCTGGGAGGTCTCCCTCATCCCCAACTTCCAGACCATCCAGCGCCTCGACTGGCTCGATACCTACCAGGGGCTTACTGTCCCCTTCCTGGCCACCGCCTTCGGGACGTTCCTGCTGCGCCAGCACTTCCTCACGCTCCCGCGGGAGCTGAAGGACGCGGCCGATATCGATGGCTACGGCGACCTGCGCTTCCTCCTGTTCGTCGTGGTGCCGCTGTCCCGCGCCGCCCTGGCCACGCTGGCGGTATTCAGCTTCCTGCAGGCGTGGAACCAGTACCTGTGGCCGCTCCTTATCACCAACGAGCCTGAGATGCGGACGGTGCAGATCGGCATCGCCGCGCTCCAGTCGGAGGAGGTGCAGCAGACCAACGTCGTCCTCGCCGGCACGATTGTCGCCCTCATCCCGATGCTCGTGCTGGTCGCCGTGTTCCAGCGGTTCCTCGTGCGAGGCCTGACCGCGGGTGCGGTGAAGGGATGAAGACGCGCTTGCGTTGGCTGCTGTTCGTCCTCGTCGCGTTGGCGGTCCTGCCCGCCTGCCGCGACAGCGGCCCGCGCACCAGCGATGGCCGCACGGAGATCATCCTTTGGCACTCGATGGGCGGCCTGAACGGCAACGCCCTGCAGGCCATCATCGATGGCTTCAACGCCTCGCAGGACGCCTACCGCGTCCGCCCCATCTATCAGGGCGGATATCCGGAGTCGCTGAAGAAGCTCGTGTCGTCGTTCGGCACGGCCTCCATGCCGGCGATGATTCAGCTCGACGATATCCAGCTCCAGTTCATGGTCGATAGCCGCGCGACCGTCGAGATGCAGTCGTTCATCGACCTCGACCGTGCCGCCTCCGGCGCGGACCAGGGCTATCTCCCGCCCGTCGACCTGACCGATTTCGAGCCCCGCGCGCTTGACTACTACTCGCTCGATGGCCGGCTCCGCGCCATGCCGTTCAACCTCTCCGGCCCCGTCCTGTACTACGACAAGACCGCCTTCACGTCCGCCGGCCTCGATCCCGAGAAGCCGCCCGCCACGCTGGAGGAGCTGCGCGACGACGCGGAAAAGCTGCTCGTGCGCGACGGCGGCAGCATCACCCGCAACGGCATCGCCCTCGCCATAAGCCCCTGGTACTTCGAGCAGATGCTCGCGCGCCAGGGCGCCTACTACGCAGGCAACGAGAACGGCCGCGCCGCCCGCGCCCAGGACGTCGCATTCGACAGCGAGGAGGGCCGCAAAATCCTCTCATGGTGGCAGGACATGGTCCGGTCGGGCCTCGGCACCAACATCGGCCGCCAGGGCCTGCAGGGGCTGTTGTCCGTGCTCTCCGGCAAGAGCGCCATGGCCATCGAGTCCACCGCCGCCATGCGCTCGATCCTGCTCGCCCTCGGTGCCGAATCCGTGCGGCTCGGTACCGCGCCTCTGCCCGCACCCGAGTCCGCTTCGCCGGAGGGCGGCATGGTGCTCGGTGGAGCGGCGATGTGGATCATGAGCGACCGCCCGGATATCGAGCAGCGCGGCGCGTGGGAGTTCCTGAAGTATGCGACGCAGCCCCAGGTACAGGCGCAGTGGCACTTCGATACCGGCTACTTCCCCGTGCGAGTCTCCTCCTGGGACATGGAGCCCGCCGCCTCCCTGCACCGCGACTTCCCGCAGTTCACCGTCGCCCGCGACCAGGTGCTCCGCTCGCCCCGCAACAAGATCACCGCGGGCGCCGTCATCGGGCCCTTCACCCAGGTCCGCGAGACCATCAGCGAAGCGTTCGAACGCGTGCTCGTCGGCGGCGAGACACCGGAGGAGGCGCTCGACCGCGCCCGCAGCGAGTCAAACCGCGCCATCGACCGATATAACCGCAGCGTCGGCAACGATGAGTGAATGGACGCGCCGCCCGGAACGCGGCGCGACGTGACGTTAGTTGAATGCCCGGAAAGGAGAGTGCTATGGCGGCATGCGCGAACTGCGGACGGGAGATCCCCGGCGACCCCAACGAGCTCGAGGACGTGGAGGAGTGCCGGTACTGCGATGAGGTCCTCTGCTCGCAGGAGTGCCTGGAGGAGCACGAACTCAGCGCTCACCCCAACGAAGGGTTGCCTCCGGCCGATGCCGACGAGGAGCGGCGCGTCTGAAGCAGTCCGGCGGGCAAGGTCGCGCCTCTTGGCAGCCCGGCACGACGGAGTCTTACTGCCCGTGGCAGGCCCGCTCAAGGGCGCGCTACCCGCTGCTCATGTTTGAGCCGAACGGATAGTACGCGCGGGCTGAACGGCAATTTCCGCTAGATCGCATCACCTCAATAATGGATCCGCTCATCGTCCCTCAGGGTTCGCGGCGCCATGGTGCGGCGCCATAGTATTGAGGAGGAGATCATGCTCAGGAAACCCCGGATTTGGTTACTTGCGGTGATAGGAGTCATCGCGATCGGAGGTGTGGGTGTCGCCTGCGGCGAGGACGGCGAAGGCGACGAGACACCGACCGCCGCCGCCACGTCGGCCGCGACGGGCACCGCGCCCGCGGGCACTCCCAGCGCCCTCTCGGGCGAGCTCGAAGTCTTCAGTTGGTGGACGACGGGAGGCGAGGCCGCCGGCCTTGAGGCGCTCTTCGACCTGTATCCCGACCAGTGTTCGCCCGACGTAGAGATTACCAACGCCACGGTCGCCGGCGGCGGCGGCGCCCAGGCGCGCCAGGTGCTCACCACCCGCATGCTCGGCAACGACCCGCCCGGCTCCTTCCAGGTCCACATGGGCAAGGAGCTCACCGATACGTGGGTCACGACCGACTACATGGAGCCGCTCGACGCCCTCTTCGCCGAGGAGGGCTGGGAGGATGTCTTCCCGCAGGGTGTGCTCGATATCGTTTCGTATGAAGGCAAGCCCTACTCCGTGCCGGTGAACATCCACCGCGCGAACGTCCTCTGGTACAACAAGAAGGTCTTCGCCGACAACAACCTCGAGCCGCCGGCGACCTTCGAGGAGTTCTTCACCGTCGCCGAGGCCCTGAAGGCGAACGGCATTACCCCGCTCGCGCTGGGCGACGTCGAGGCCTTCGCCTCGGTGCAGCTCATGGAGACCACGCTCATCGGCGTGCTGGGCGCCGATGCCTACAACGGCCTCTGGACCGGCGAGACCGACTGGTCGGGCGCCGAGGTTACGAGCGCGCTGGACACCTTCAAGCGGCTGCTGGGCTACGTGAACAGCGACCACAGCTCGCTCACCTGGGACCAGGCCAACGATCTTGTGATCAGTGGCGACGCTGCCATGACCGTCATGGGCGACTGGCTCCACGCCGACAACAAGGCCAAGGACTTCGCCGACTCCGGCTGGATGCCGTCGCCGGGCACCGCGGGCATCTACGACGCCCTGTCCGACACGTTCGGCCTGCCGAAGAACGCGCCGAACCCTGACGCCGTGAACTGCTGGCTGAAGCTCGTCGGCTCGAAAGCGGGTCAGGAAGCGTTCAACCCGCTGAAGGGCTCGATCTGCGCCCGCACGGATTGCGACGCCGCCCTGTTCGACGAGTACCTGAACTCGGCCACGGATGACTGGAAGCAGGACGCCATCGTCCCCAGCCTCGCCCACGGGGCCGCGGCCGCGCCCGGCTGGGCCACGGAGATCAGCGATGCCGTGACCGTCTTCCTGGTCGATCAAAGTGTCGGCACATTGCAGAGCCGGTTGTCCGACGCGTGCCAGGGTGCGGACGTCTGCCAGTAGGCGCCGCTGACAGGGAGCGATAAGAGGAATGCGAACGCGTGGCCGCCGCCTACTCCGAACTGTGTTCAGTGAGCAGGCGGCGGCCATCGCGCTGATCGTCCCGTCGCTTTTCGCCGTCGCCATCTTCGTCTACGGCTTCATCGGCTGGAGCGCCCTCGTCTCCGTCAGCGAATGGGACACCGTGCGCCCCGACTACACGTACGTCGGCCTGCGGAACTTCCGCGACCTCTTCGACAACTTCCGCTTCCAGATCGATATCCGGAACACGGTCGTGTTCACCGTGTTCTTCGTCGGCGCCTGCCTGGTCATCGGCTTTGTCGTCGCCTCCATCCTCGACCGGCACATCATGGGGGAAGGCCTGTTCCGCAGCATCTACCTGTTCCCCATGGCCGTGTCCTTCATCGTCACCGGCGTGGTGTGGCGGTGGCTCCTCGCCCCGCGCGCCGGCGTGAACATCCTCTTCGACAAGGCCGGCGCCGATGCCCTCGAGAATGGCTGGTACACCAACCCGGACGTCGTCTACGTCCATGCCAGCTCGCCGCTGGGCGAGGCGCTTCAGGCCGTCGGCCTGGGATTCCTCGCCGATGCCAACTTCGGCATCCCGCTCGCCATGTTCTCCGTCGTCATCGCCGCCACCTGGCAGATGTCCGGCTTCGTCATGGTCATGTACCTGGCCGGCCTGCGCGCCATTCCGGAGGAGATCAAGGAGGCGGCCCGCGTCGACGGCGCGTCTGAGCTGCAGATCCAGCGCCACATCTCGCTCCCGCTGCTTCGGCCCGTGACGCTCAGCGCGATGATCATCCTCGGCCACCAGTCACTGAAGATCTTCGACCTTGTCGTCTCCATGACCCGCCGCGGCCCCGGCTTCGCGACGGACGTGCCCGCGCTGTACATGTTCGAGACCACCTTCCAGGGCAACCGCTTCTCACACGGCGCGGCGATCTCGATCGTGATGTTGCTCGCGGTCAGCGTCCTCGTGGTGCCGTACTTGTTCTGGAGCCTGCGGAAGGAGGCCCGGCTGTGACGATCCGCTGGACCCGCGTCGCGATGTACACGGTGCTCGTCCTCTTCGCGCTGCTGTACCTCATGCCGATCTACGTCCTGCTCGTGACCGGGCTCAAGAGCTTCGAGGAGGTCAGTCTGGAGCAGATGTGGAACTTGCCCTCGGGCCTCCAGTTCGATTCGTTCCGCGAGGCCTACGGCAAGCTGGACAGCAACCTGGCCAACAGCTTCAAGATGGTCATTCCGGCCACCATCGTGTCCTGCGCCCTCGGCTCCATCAACGGCTATGTCCTCACGAAGTGGCGCTTTCCGGGTTCCGACGTTGTTTTCTTCCTCCTGCTGTTCGGCATGTTCATCCCATACCAGAGCGTCCTCATCCCGCTCGTGAGGACGCTGCAGCAGATGCACCTGTACGGCAGTCTGTGGGGCCTCGCCCTGACGCACGTCGTCTACGGCATCCCCATCACCACACTGATCTTCCGCAACTACTACGCCAACATTCCAACCGAGCTCGTCGAGGCGGCGAAGATCGATGGCGCGTCGATCTTCGGGATCTACACGCGCATCGTATTCCCGCTCTCCCTGCCCGGCTTCGTGGTCGTCGCCATCTGGCAGTTCACCTCCATCTGGAACGACTTCCTTTTCGCCGCGACCGTCACCAGCAACCCCAACATCCAGCCCGTGACCGTTGCCCTGAACAACCTGGCGGGCAGCTTCATCGTCGAATGGAACGTGCAGATGGCGGGCGCGCTCATCGCCGCTCTTCCCACGCTCGTGGTATACGTCGTACTCGGCCGGTTCTTCGTGCGCGGCCTGATGGCCGGCGCGCTGCGCGGCTAGGAGTTGAGATGGCCAACGTTCGCTACGAGCACGTCACCAAGCGCTTCGGCGAAGTCGTGGCCGTCAACGACCTGTCGCTCGAGATCGAGGACAAGGAGTTCCTCGTGCTCGTCGGCCCCTCGGGCTGCGGCAAGTCCACCGTGATCCGCCTGCTCGCCGGGCTGGAGCCCCTCACCGCCGGAGACATCTACATCGGCGATCACCTCGTGAACGACCTCCCCGCCCGCGATCGCGATATCGCCATGGTCTTCCAGTCCTACGCGCTCTATCCCCATATGTCCGTCTACGACAACATGGCCTTCGGCCTCAAGATGCGGGGCACACCGAAGGACAGCATCCACCGCCGCGTCACCGAGGCGGCCGAGATCCTCGGCATCCAGGACCTCCTCAAGCGAAAACCTGCCCAGCTCTCCGGCGGCCAGCGTCAGCGTGTCGCCCTGGGCCGCGCCATCGTGCGCGAGCCGCTCGTCTTCCTGTTCGACGAGCCGCTGTCGAACCTCGACGCCAAGCTCCGCGTTCAGACACGCGCCGAGATCAGCAAGCTGCACAAGCGCCTCGGCACTACCTTCATCTACGTCACCCACGACCAGATCGAAGCGATGACCATGGCCACGCGCATCGCCGTGATCAAGGACGGCATCCTCTACCAGGTCGGCACGCCGGAGGAACTGTACTTCCAGCCCGACAACGTCTTCGTTGCCGGTTTCATCGGCAGCCCCTCCATGAACTTCCTTCCCGGTACGCTCGCCGGCGCTCCCGACGCCATGGCACTTCAAGTCGGCGCGTTTGAGGTCAGCGTGCCGCCCGAGCGCGCGGCCGCCCTCGCGCCGCACCTCGGCGCCGCGATTACGGTGGGCATTCGGCCCGAGGACATCCACGATCCGGACTTCCTTCCGCCCCACGTCCGCGCCTACCCCATCCGCGCGCACGTCGACGTCTCCGAGATGATGGGAAACGAGAAGTTCCTCCACCTGCTTGCCGGCGCACAGCCCCTCCTCGCCCGGGTCGACCCCCGCACGAAGGCGCGCCCCGGCCAGGACATGGACCTCACCCTCGATGTGGACCGGATTCACATCTTCGACGCGAGCACGGAGGCCGCGCTCGCCAGGATCGCCATCCCGGACGAGCTTCGCGAGCCCGCCCGGTCGGACGGCAGGTGACAATTCAACTTCAGTGGCCTCGGTAGACGTCGCTTAGGCGTTGATGGACGTCGGTGCAGTGCGATGATTCTGTAATATTCAGTTTGTACTTTCTTAATCCCGGCTTGGGAGGACGGATCTATCGTTGGTGAACGACGGCCTAGGGCGCAGCAGCCCGAGGAGAAGAGCATGCCACGAGCGCCCCGTCGACTCAGCCCCTCCGCATTCGAGCGCCAGCCCGGCGACGAGCGGCCCCCCGACGGCCTCCCCGAGCCAGCCGCGCATCCCCGATCCCGGAATCCCGCCGCCGACCGTGCCGCCCTGGCCGAACTTAGCGGCGCCTTCGATACCCACGCCCGCGGCCTCGCCGCCGGTCAGGGCGCGTTGTTTGACACCATCATCGGCTCCGCGCCCATCGGCATCGGCGCCTGGGATCGCGACTTCCGCTGCGTTCTCCTGAATGAAGCTCTCGCCTCGATGACCGCTGTCTCACGCCAGGACGCGGTCGGGCGCCCGCCCAGCGAGTATCTGCCCGGCCCCTGGGATCAGTGGCGCCCCCACTTCCACGCCGCGCTCGCCGGCGCGGAGACGCAGGGCGTCGAGATTGAGGGCCGCGACGCCCGCCACCGGTGGTTCGCCATCGTCGCCAGCTTCTATCCCATCCGCGCGGAGCGTGACGTCATCGGCGTCGCGCTCGTCTGCACCGATGTTACGCCGCAGCGCCGCGCCCAGCGCGCCCTCGAGCGCAGCGAGCAGCGGCATCGCCTCCTCACCGAAGCGATGCCGGCGATGGTGTCGCTCGTCGACGTGCAGGGCCGGGCCTACTACTGGAACCGCGCCTTCTTCGAGTACAGCGGCCTGACCGAAGAGCAGGCGCGCGATCCCTGGAACCAGGAGTTCGTCGTGCGCGACGACGTCCTCGCCGCGGCGGACGACTGGACCCGCAACACGCAGGCCGGCCTGCCGGCCGAGGCGGAGGCCCGCATCCGCAGGCGCGATGGCGAATACCGCTGGCACGTCGTGCGCGCGGTGCCCCTGGGCAAGCCGCCGCAGTGGTTGCTCATTGCCACCGACATCGACGACAGGAAGCGCAGCGAAGAGCGCCTCCGTGACGTGGCGCTCGAGACGGCGAAGGCGCGCGCCCTCCTGAACGAGATCGTCCACCAGGCGCCTCTGGGGATCGCCTTCTTCGATCTCGACGCCCGCTTTGTCCACGTCAACGGCCTCTTCGCCGAATTCGATGGCATACCCATCGAGCAGCACGCCGGGCGCACGCTCGCCGAGGCGCTGCCCGAACTCTGGCCCAGCATGCACGACGCCTTCGACCGCGTCGCCACCGGCCACGAGGAGTTTGCCGAGTTTGAGCTGAGCAGTCCTGCCGGCAGGGCGTGGAACCTGCGCTGGTACTCCGTCAGCGGTCAGGCAGGCGAGACCTTCGGCGTCGGCGTCCTCGTGGAGGAGATCACCGAACGCCGCCGCGCCGAGGCCGCCTCACAGTTCCTGGAGCAGGCCACGCGCCAGTTGGCGGCCTCGCTCGACTACGAAGACAACCTGAAGAAGGTCGCCCTGCTCGCCCGAAAGCACCTCGCCGATATCGCCGCGATCGACGTTTTCACCGATGATGGCCACGCCCGCCGCGTCGCCGCCGCGATGAGCCATCTCGGCTCCGCACCCGCCATCGAGCGCGTCCGCCTCCGTGATTGGACCGTCAACGATACCGGCGAGCGCTTTGCCGCCCGCCTGGCCGGCGGCGGTGACGTATTCCTGCCACGGCTCTCGCCCGACTGGATCGCCGCGCACGCGCCGGATGACGAACAGCGGGAGGCGGCGCTTGCCCTCGATGCCACCTCCCTGATCGCGCTGCCGCTGCGCGCCAAGGGGCAGCTCATTGGCGCATTGACCTTGGTCATGTCGCGCTCCGGACGGGAGTTCACCTCAAACGACCTCGTCCTCGCCCGCGAGCTCGCCCACCGCATCGCCCTCGCAATCGAGAACTCCCGTCTCTACGCCGAGGCGCAGGAAGCGCTCGCGGCCCTGCGGGAGAACGACCAGCGCCTGCGCGAAGCGAACGCTGCCAAAGACGAGTTCCTCAGCCTGGTGTCGCACGAGCTTCGCACGCCCATTACCACTATCGTGGGCAACGCGCGCGTGCTGCAGGAACACATCGACGATCTCGACCGCCGGGCGCGGGACGAGGCGCTCGACGACATCAGCAGCGAAGGTGGCAGGCTCGGCCGCATCATCGAAAACCTCCTTGCCCTCGCGCGCCTCGACCACGGCCACGACATCGAGATCGAGCCGCTCCACATCCTTCGCATCGCGTCCAGAATCGTCGATGGCAGGCGAAGGGAGCACCCGGCACGCGTATATCGGCTGGGCGCTCCGCAGGACGTCGTCCTGGTCGATGGGAACGAAGTGTACGTGGAGCAGGTGCTGCGAAACCTCATCGCCAATGCCGAGCGTTACAGCCCGGAGGACACCGCCATCGAGATAGAGATCCGGCCCGATGCCGCCTTCGTGGCGATCGAGGTGCGGGACCGCGGCATCGGCATCGAGCCCGAAGAGATCGCCGCCCTGTTCGAGCCGTTCTACCGGTCACCGCGCACGGCCGCTGTCCAGGGCATCGGCGTCGGCCTCTCGGTCTGCAAGCGCCTCGTCGAGTTCCTGGGCGGCACGCTGGCCGCCCGCCCCCGCGATGGTGGCGGTTCGATCTTCACCGTCAAACTCCCCCTCGCCCCCCACCCCGAGGAGTAGGTCGCCGCCCGCAATCGACCTCGTGCCCGGACCTACAGCCCGCGCGGTGGCCGTGCTCGCGGGCCTCGCCATGCGCTGACTCGGGGCGGGTGGTCGAGCGGTCGCGCCCGGCGTTTTCTTGCGGCAAGGAGTACGGAGGTCGAACCGGGCCGCTGATCGATGACTCCCGATGTCCCGCGGTGCTACACCGCGAGGCGGGCACGGGCACGATACTGCTGAATGATCGCCAGCGACTCGCGTGACGAGAGGCCGAAGCGATGCAGGCCGTGCCGCGCCAGCTCGAACGCGACTTCGTCCTCGGCCACGACGGCGTCGGCGATGCCGGATCGCTGCAGCTTGGCCGCTTCGCTGCGCACGACGGCACGCGCCAGGATGTCGGCGTACGGGTTGACCACCCGCGCCCGCTCCGCGAACAGGCGCGTCGCGAACGGATCGGCGAGCGCAATGACGACGACCCTTGCGTCCTCAAGCCCGGCATGTTCGATGATCGCCGGGCTGGTCGGGCTGCCTTCGATCACGGCGAGGCCGCGTTCGGTCGCTCTCCGGGCGAGCGTGCGGTCCTCTTCGATGACGACGACCTCGAATCGCGGATGGAGGACGGACGCCACGGTTTGGCCGACCGCGTTGTATCCACAGATGATCGCCTTCCGGCCCAGCCGCGATGGCGCCGGCTGAGGCGTCGTCGCCGCCGCCGGGCGGACCCCACGGAGCGTGCTCAGACGGTCCACGCCGGCGACGATGAGCGGACTCAGCACGATCGACACGACCGCACCCGTCAGGATCGCGCTGAAGAGGTCTTCCGAGAGTACGCCGCCATCAAGACCGGAGCCCGCGAGCAGGAAGGTAAACTCCGCCGCCGGCGTCACGAGCGCGGCCGTCATCAGTGACGCGGGCCAATGGACCCGCGCGGCGAGCAACAGCCCTGCCACGATCGCCGGCCTCACGGCGAGGATCAGCCCGCTGATCGCGAGCAACGTCCGCCACTCGCCGACGACCGCGGACGGGTCGACAAGCATCCCGGCCGTGACGAAGAACAGGACGGCGAAAACATCACGCACGGGCAGTAACTCGCCCAGCACCCGGTGTGAGAGATCGGACTCCGATACGACGATCCCGGCGAGGAACGCGCCCAGCGCCAGCGACAGGCCCGCGTACTCCGACGCGAGCGCCGTGCCGATGACAAGTGCGGCGACGGCGAGGAAGAACAGCTCGCGCGACCGCTCCTCGGCGATGCGGTTGAGGACGAAAGGAGTCACCCGCACGCCAATGAAGAGCAGGCCGGTGATGAAGGCGACTGCCTTCAGCCCCGCCAGCGCCGTATCGGCTGCCGCATCGCCGATGCCTCCGCCGCGCTCTTCCGTCACTGCCTCCAGGACGATGATCAGGATGACGGCGATCAGGTCCTGCACGACCGATATCGCGATGGCCGTTCGGCCGTGCTCCGACGCGATCTCGCCTCGTCGCTCGAGCAGGGTGATGAGCACGACGCTGCTGCAGATCGAAACGGCAGCCCCGGCATAGGCCGCTTCCTCCGCCGACCAACCCGCGAGTGGCGCTACCGCGAATGCCCCAGCGAGGACGGCGGCCGAAGATAACGTGGCGATGAGGGCGCTGCGGACGCCGCCGCGACGCAGGTCGGCCAGCGTGAATTGCACCCCGACGGCGAACAACAGCAGCACGACGCCGATATCGGCGATGAGCCGCAAGCGATCGATATCGCCGACGAACCCGGGCGTGAAGGGCGAGATGAAGAGACCGCCGGCGATGTAGCCGACGATGGCGGGCAGGCGCAGACGCATGGCGAGCCATCCACCAGCCAGCGCCACGGCGAATGCGACTGCGACGTCGAGGAGGAGGCCGGATTCGCTCTCCACGCGCGCATTGTAGCCGCACGCGCGTCAGTCGTCGCCGAACGCGAGCACGGCGGGCTCCGCGTCGACCACTTCCGCATCCCGCGCGACTCAAGCGCGTAGGCGACGAGATCGTAGCGATCTGGCACGCACGCCTCTGCAATCGACGCCTGGCGCCAGCCGTCAGGTACTTGTCATGAATACGCTGAGCCGCATCGAGCGCCAACCGGGCTCGACGCTTCGTCCTGGTTGAGACTGCGGAAGGCGAAGCGCGCGAAACGGCCGCCGCGGTCGATCTGTGGCGCCGGCCTTCAGCCCGCGTGCCCCGGCCGCGCCGGCGGGCCGGCCCGGTGCTCTCGTTCGCCTCGCCGCCCGAAACGCAACTACAATGGCCGTGTGTTTATCCTGGCGCTCGTGACGGCCGCGATCGTGATCGTTGTCGCTGGTGCGGCACTCGCGAAGAGCGGCGAGCACATCGCCGACGCCACCGGCATCGGCCAGGTCTGGTTCGGCGCGCTCTTCGTCGCGGGCGCCACGTCGCTGCCAGAGCTGGCGACCGACACCGCGGCCGTGTTGCAGGGTGAACCTGGCCTGGCGGTCGGCGATCTCTTCGGCAGCAACATGGCTAACATGGCCATCCTTGGCCTGCTCGCGTTGACGCTGCCGACCGCCCGCATCTTCGCGCGGGAGGCCGTTGAACTCACGATCACCGGCTCTGTCGCCGTCATTCTGACGGGCGTCGCGTCGCTCTTCGTGATCGCCCGCCTGGACCACAGCATTGCGGGCGCGTTCAGTCTTGGCTCCCTCGTGCTCCTGACGGTCGGGGCGGGCGCGTTGATCCTGCTGCCCGGCTACCGCAAGTCGCTCGCGGAAGGCGCCCTGCCGGAGGAGCCGGAACCACGCGTCGAACGCCGGCGGCCCGACCGCTCGTCATTGCTCCTCTTCGTGGGCGCCGCCGCCGCCATTCTCGTCGCGGCGCCGATGCTGGCGTCGGCTTCCGGTGAGTTGGTGCAACGCTCGGGACTGGAGGCGACGTTCGTCGGCGTGTTCGTGCTCGCCATCGCGACCTCCCTCCCGGAGCTTGCGACGTCCTGGTCGGCGGCGCGCGCCGGTGCCCTCGACCTGGCGGTCAGCAACCTCTTCGGGAGCAACGCCACCAACATGATGGTGCTCGTCTGGTTGGATCTCATCTACCTGCGCGCACCACTTCTCGACTCCGCCGATTCAAGCGCGGCCGCCGCCGGCGTCGTCGCCATGCTCCTGATGATGGTCGGGCTTACGGCGATGGCCTTGCGCGCCCAGCGCCGTCGCATGCCGGTGGAGACGACCGGCCTGCTCATGGTCGCCGGGTACGGTGCCGGGGTGGCGCTCGTCTGGTCCATCGGCGCTGGTTCGCCCTGATGAACGCTGAAGGGTTGTTCGCGGAACCTCGGCCGTGGCATGCGCTGCCTGCTGCCGAAGTCGCCGATGCGCTCGGCGCGGATACAACGCGAGGCCTGCCTGCCGAAGAAGCGCTGCAGCGCCTTCGCCGGGTTGGGCACAACCGCTTGCCTGAGGCCCCTGCCCCCTCCTGGCTGAGCGGACTCGCGTCGCAGTTCACACAGCTGCTCGTTGTCCTCCTCATTGCGGCCGCCGCGGTATCGGCGTTGATTGGAGACCGGATCGATGCGATCGTCATCGCGGCCATCGTCGCCATCAACGCGCTGCTCGGTTTTGCCCAGGAACATCGCGCCGAGCGCGCCCTGCGTTCGCTCCAGACGCTGAGCACCCCGCACGCCCGCGTCGTTCGCGACGGGAACGAGGTCCAGATCGATGCCGCGGACATCGTCCCCGGCGATGTGCTGCTCTTGTCCGCGGGAGAGACCGTTGCCGCGGATGCCCGCTTGCTGGATGAGGCGTCGTTGCGCAACGACGAGGCGCTGCTGACCGGAGAGTCTACACCTGTGGAAAAGACCACGGCGCCTGTAGATCCCGCCACCGATCTGGCCGATCGCTCCTGCATGGTCTACCAGGGGACGTTCACGATCGGAGGCAGGGCGAGTGGTGTCGTGATCGCCACAGGGGCGAATACCGAAATGGGCCGGATCGCCTCCTCCGTCTCCCAGCAGCGCCGTCCGGCCACGCCACTGCAGCAGAGGCTTGAACGGCTTGGCCGCACGCTCGCCGGAATAGCGCTTGTACTCTCGGCGATTGTTCTCGCCACCAGCTTGATCCGCGGTCTCGGTTTCGAAGCCGGGTTCTTCACCGCCGTGAGCCTGGCGGTCGCCGCCGTTCCGGAGGGCTTGCCTGCCGCTACCACGATCGTGCTGGCGCTGGCGGTGCAGCGCATGGCGACGAGAAACGCCCTCGTCCGGCGCTTGCTGGCTGTGGAAACGCTCGGCTCCGTGACCGTCATCTGCGTCGACAAGACTGGAACCCTCACGGAGAACTCGATGCGCGTCGAAGAACTCTGGATCGACGGCCGGACGCACCTCGTCGGCGCCGCCTCCGATCTCGACCATCGACTCCTCACGCGCCTCCTGACCGTCGCGGCCCTGTGCAACGATGCGCGGACGGCCGCGGGCGGAACCAGCCACGGCGACCCCACGGAGGTCGCGCTCCTGGAACTTGCCGATTCGCTCATGCCGGCCCTTCGCCCCGGCCTGAAGGAAGTGTCACGCCTCGGGGAGAGCCCGTTCGACGCGACGCGTCGCCGCATGACCGTAGAAATAGAGATCGATGGCTCCCACCGTGTCCTCACGAAGGGGGCGCCCGAAACCGTCCTTCCGCGCGCCTCCACGCTGGCGGAGATCGGCGAGGATACCAGGATCGATGAGAGCATGCGTCGCAAGATCCTCAGCGATGCGGACGCGATGGCTGATCGGGGATTGCGCGTGTTGGCGCTCGCTGACGGCGGTGCATCGGCGATCGACGACGAACGCGATCTCACCCTGATCGGACTCGTAGGGATGGCGGATCCGCTGCGGGCGGACGTCCCTCCCGCGATCGCTCGGGCGTTGGACGCGGGCATCCGCGTGGTCATGATTACGGGCGATCACGCGATGACGGCGGGCGCCATTGCGCGGCAGGTGGGTCTCGACCCGGCCCGGCTTGTCACGGGAAGGGACCTCGCATCCCGCTCCGCGTCTGAACTCGAGCAGATGGCTACCGACGCCGATGTCTTCGCCCGCGTGACAAGCGAACACAAGCTCCGCATCGTGCAGGCGCTCCGCGCGCGCGGTGAGATTGTCGCCATGACCGGCGATGGCGTGAATGATGCCCCGGCGCTTCGAGCTGCCGATATCGGTGTGGCGATGGGCGTCGGAGGCACGGACGTGGCGCGGGACGCCGCCGACCTGGTGCTCGGCGACAACAGCTTCAGCACCATCGTGGCCGCGGTCGAGGAGGGCCGCACGGTCTTCGCGAACCTCCGCTCGCTCATCCACTTCCTTCTCACCTGCAACCTCGCCGAGGTGGTCGTGGTGTTCGGCCTCCTGGTCACGACCGGAGCGACGCCCCTCCTGCCGATTCAGATCCTCTTCGTCAACCTTCTCACGGACAGCCTTCCGGCGCTTGCGCTCGGCGTAGAGCCCGGCGAGCCGGAGTTCATGCGGTCGGGACCTCGCCGGTCGACCGCGATCTTCGGGAGGGATTCCGCCGCCGCCTTCATCGGCATCGGTGGCCTGATCGCGCTCGCGACATTCGCGGCCTATGCCCTCGGCCAGATATCGGGGGACGACGCGCTCGCATCGCGATTGACCTTCGCCACCCTCGTCGGAAGCCAGCTTTCGGCGTCCTTCGCCTTCCGGAGCGAGACTCGTTCGGTCGTTCAGCTACCGAGAAACCTCTGGCTCGTGTGCGCCGTGGCCGCATCCGCCCTGGCGCTCATCGCGGTGCTCTACATACCGGTTCTCCAGGATGCGTTTGACACGGCGCCGCTCTC
>DATECV010000086.1:0-5135 GCA_035286725.1 Dehalococcoidia bacterium
CGGCGGTGAGCGCGATCGTACCGCTGTTCTCGGTCGTTGCGTGGTCGGTCCAGTTGTTCACGACCTGCGTGCCGTCCACCCACAGGCGCACGCCGTCGTCGGACTGCGTGTAGAACGTGTACGTCTCGGAGTACAGCGGCATGACGTACCCCGTCCACCGGACCGAGAACGTGTCCGCACCGATGCCGGTATCCGGCGACCCCGCGGCCCAGTCGAAGTTGACCGTCGCGTCGATGCGGGTGAGGGCCAGCGACGTGAAGTTCGTGTTGTTGTAGTAGTCGCCGCTCAGGCCCGCGCAGGTGTAGGACGGCGTTGGCGTCGCCGTCGGCGTGAACGTATTCGTCGGCGTTGCCGTGTTCGTCGACGTGGGTGTGCTCGTGGGCGTGTTCGTCGACGTGGGTGTGCTCGTGGGCGTGCTTGTTGGTGTCGCCGTCGCCGTCGGCGTGTCTGTCGGTGTATTCGTCGGGGCGGGTGTGAACGTCAGCGTCGGGAACGGCGTGACCGGCAGATCGTCCACGCGCATGCTCGCCGTCTCGGTCCGCGTCTGCGTACCGCTGCCCTGCTGCACCGTCAGCGAGTACGACACGTTGCTCCCGGTCTGCGTCGCCGTGAATCCGCCCGTGACCAGGTTGCGCGCCACGACGTGCGTGTTCGGCGCCCCTCCGATCGTAATCGTGCGGCGAAGCTCGTCGCCCACCTGCTGGAAGCGGCTGCTGTAGGCCGTGCCGGTGCTGTAGTCGGTCCACTGCATCGTCACGTCGCCCGCCGTGACCGTCGCCAGCGAAGCGACGCCGGACTGCGTGTCCTGATTCAGCCAGAAGAACCCCGTGCGGAGCTGGTGCGTGGCCGAAAGCTGGTCCTGTCCCTGGGTCGTCGTCTTCAGGATCGACACCAGCGCCATGCCGGTCGTCGACAGGATCATCCCCACGATGGCGATGCCGATCACCAGCTCGACCAGCCCGATGCCCGCCTCGCCGCGGCGCTTCATCGGTCCACCTTGTAACCCTCGAGCGAGTACACCACCGACCCGTCCTTGCTCACCTGCACCGTGATGAGCTGGATGTCGGCGTCACCGCCCGAGATCGTGCTGGCGTTCGAGGTCACCTGGTACCCGGAGGGGGGTGTCACCGTCGGATACGAGGACGGCGCCGCCTGGTACACCGTCTCCTTCGTGTACTCCATCTGCGACCGCGCCAGCTCGTGCGCCGTGGACAGCCGGTCCGACTGGTTCGACGAGAGCACCCCGGTGGAGAGCCCCGCAAGGAAGACGACGAGCGCCAGCGAAAGGATGGCGACGGACACCAGCGCTTCTACGAGAGTGAAGCCTTCCTCAGCCTGGAGGCGCCCGATCATGGCGGAGCTGCCGGACCCGTCCCGGTCG
Organism: Dehalococcoidia bacterium; assembly: GCA_035286725.1. Classification (GTDB taxonomy): domain Bacteria; phylum Chloroflexota; class Dehalococcoidia; order DSTF01; family JACRBR01; genus JACRBR01. The sequence goes on from DATECV010000086.1 coordinate 1,382, forward strand.
CGTCGTTGATGTTCCCGATGAGCTGATACATCGGCATGATCAGCGACAACGCCACGAATCCCACGATGACGCCGACGACCAGGGTCAACGCGGGCGTGAGCATGCCCGCCAGCGCGTCGACCTTCTGGTCCACCTCGCGCGAGTAGAACTCGGCCGTGATGTTCAGGTTCGCGTCCAGCGTGCCCGTTTCCTCGCCGACCGCCACCATCTGCACCAACATCGGCGGGAAGCAGCCCGCGCGACCCATGGGACCCGAGAGCCCGTCCCCATCGATCAGGTCCCGCCGCACGATCTCGATCCTCGAGCGGAGCACGCTGTTGTCCGTCGTCTTGACCAGCATGTCCATGACCTCGGTCAGCGGCAGGCCCGCCCGCAGCATCAGCGAGAGTGTCCGGCTGAAGCGCGAAGCGTTCGCGTTGATCGTCACCTCTTTCATCACCGGCACCGTGACCTGCAGCCGGTGCAGGAACCGCTTGCCGGACGGCTGCCCTGCCAGCAACGTGCCCACCAGCAGCGTGACCAGCACGAACCCCAGGATCTGCACGCGATACGCCGCCGCGAAGTCGCTGCTGGCCATCAGCAGCCGCGTGGTGATGGGCAGATCGCCGCCGAACTCATCGAAGAGCTGGGTCAGGGCGGGCAGCGCCGTCGTCATCAGCAGGCCCGCCACGCCGACGGCCAGCACGAGGATGAACGCCGGATAGGCGAAGGCCGAGCGCACGCGCTTCATCACTTCGTCTTCGCGCTCCATGTAGTCGGCGAGCTGGTTCAGCATCTCCTCGAGGCGGCCGGTGCGCTCGCCCAGCTCCACCATGCGCGGGTACAACGTGGGGAAGATCACGGGATAGCCGCGCAGCGCGTCGGCGAATGTGGATCCGCCGCGGATGTCCCGCGCGATGCCCTTGATCGCGTTTGCCAGCGGCTTCGACGTCGCCTGCTCCTCCAGCAGTTCCAGGCAGCGCATCACCGGGACGCCCGACTCCAGCAGCGTGGCAAGCTGGCGCGAGAACGTGATGATGGCGCGCTTCTTCACGCCGTACAGGCTGGGCAGGATCTTCTCCAGGCCGGGCAGCTCCCGCTCCTTGCGGATGCTCACCACGCGATAGTTGGCGTCCCACAACGCGCGCTCCGCCTGCGACTCGTTCGGGACGTCGATCTGCCCCTGGACCTGTTCGCCCGTCGGGGCGATGGCGACATAGCGGTACGGCATCGGGCCCCTCCTACGAGATCGAGTAGACGCTGCGGAGGATCTCCGCAGGTGTGACGACGCCCTGCTTCACCTTCAACATGCCGTCGCGCCGCATCGGGATCATGCCGTCGGCGATCGCCTGCTCGCGGATTGCGTTCGCGGAGGCGCCGGACAGCAGCAGCCGGCGAATATCTTCGTTCAGGAGGAGCACCTCGTACACGCCGATGCGCCCAAGGAAACCCGTCTCCGCGCAGAGGTTGCAGCCAGTCCCGCGCTTCACCACCTCCAGCGGCTCGCCGACTTCCGCCTCATACACCGCCTGCTCTTCGACCCCGGGCTTTGCGTCCGTCGCGCAGTAGCTGCACACGCGCCGCACCATGCGCTGGGCGACGACGCCGATGAGCGACGAGGCGATGAGAAACTGCTCGATCTCCAGGTCCGCCAACCGCATGAGCACGCCGACCGCGTCGTTGGCGTGGATCGACGACAGTACGAGGTGTCCCGTGAGCGCCGACTGGCAAGCGATGCGCGCGGTATCGCTGTCCCGGATCTCGCCCACCAGGATCACGTCCGGGTCCAGCCGCATGAGCGAACGCAGTCCCGTGGCGAACGTGATGTCCGCCTTCTCGTTGACCTGGATCTGGTTGATCCCGTCGAACTGGTACTCGACGGGGTCTTCGATGGTCACAATGTTCCGCTCGGTGTCGTTCAGCATGTTCACCGACGCGTACAGCGTGGTCGTCTTCCCGGAGCCCGTCGGCCCGCTCACCAGCACCATCCCGAACGGTGAGCGCAGCAGCCGGATGTGCCGCTCAAGCGCCGCCGGCGAGAAGCCCAGCTCGCGCAGCGACATTAGCGAGACGCTCTTGTCGAGCACGCGGAGCACCATCATCTCGCCGTGTACGGAGTCCGAAGTGGCCGCGCGCAGGTCGACGCGCTTCCCCTCGACCTCGGCGCTGATCTGGCCGTCCTGCGGGCGCCGCTTCTCCGCGATGTTCATCCCGGCCATGACCTTGAACCGCGAGACCAGCGGCGCGTGGATGTCGCGCGGCAGGCGCATCGACTCGTGCAGCACGCCGTCGATGCGCAGGCGGACGCGCAGCGCGCTGGCCTCGGGCTCCAGGTGGATGTCTGATGCCCGGTCGCGGACCGCCTGGGCCAGCAGCAGATCGGCCGTCCGGACGATCGGCGTCTGGCTGATCTGGAGGTCCAGCTCCTGGCGTTCGGCCTGCGCCTGTGTCAGGAGCGTTCCCGAGGGTACGACCAGTCCCACCTCGCGCTCGATCTCCGACGACACGCGATAGCTGATGTTGATGGCGCGCCGGATCTCGTCCGGGATGCCCACCGCCGGCCTGATGTCCAGCCCGGTCATCGACCGCAGCTCTTCGATGATCTGGATGTTCCCCGGGTCGGCCATCACCACGAGGAGCGACCGTCCGTCCGTCTCGACGGGGATCAGCGTGTGCTCCCGGCAGACCTCGGCCGGGACCAGGCTGGTCGCCTCCTGCTGGATGCTGATCCGCATGAGGTCGAGGAAACGAAGGCCGAGCTGCGTGCTCAGTGCCAGGGCGAGCGCTTCGGCGGTGACGAGCCCCTTCTGGACGACGAACTCGCCCAGGCGCATGTCGGCCTCGCGCGCCTCGGCGGCCGCCTGGACGACGTCCTGCTCAGATAGCAAGCCCGCCTCGACCAGCATCTGGCCGAGGCGCTTGTGGAGTACTGCGGTTGCGGTCGCGTCCATACGAAGCCCTGCCGGGCGGACCGTAAGGGTCCGCGCGGTCCCGCTTACGGGTAGCTTGCCTGCGCCACCTGGCCCGTCGTGTCGACGGTGTAGGTGCCGTGCGTCGCCGTGCTGCGCATGTACGTCGGCGAGAGGCTGAATCCGCCAGCCGTCGTCGTCATGTCGCTCGTCGCCGTCGTGATCGCAGTGGTCGTGGATGCCTGGGTGTTCGCCAACTTGGCGTCCACCGCGGTCTGCACGATCCGGAGCTCCGCCGCGCCCGCGCTGGTCTTCGACGTGCCCAACAGACCGACGAAGTTCGGGAGCACGACGGCGACCAGGATGCCGAGGATGGCTACCACGATCAGCAGCTCTGTCAGCGTGAAACCCTGCTCACTGTTCAGTTTCTTTAGCATGGACCTAATCCCCTGTGCTGGCGTCTGGATTCGAGGACACGGTTGTCCTCACCGTCGTTATCGACGGCCTCCAGGGGCTGTTTAGGGTCATGCGGGCTCTTTGTGAGGAAATACCCCGACGCCAATCACGACGTTTCAGTTTTGAGACATGCACCGGGTGCCTGCACCCACGCATCGCCCGCGAGGATGGACGCAGGGTGACGGAATGTCTATCGTCCGTCCTGCGCCGTGCGAGGACGGTTCTTGCGCTGCCGCTTCAAGATCGCGTTGCGATACACCACGCCGAGCGTTGCGCCGTGCTTGCGCATGGCTTCCTTGCGCGCCTGCCTGCGGCGCTCGCGGCGCTCCGCGCGCTCATCGCGTGGCCCGTCATCATGCGCTCTCACAGTTCAGCATTGTACGGACTTAGCGCTACCGCTCTGGCCCATG
>DATECV010000087.1:0-18857 GCA_035286725.1 Dehalococcoidia bacterium
TGTCCATTTGGTTTCACCTGGCAGCCTGATTTGCACACGAACGCTGCCCGGCGATCGGCCCAGCTTCATGATCAACGAGGTCCCCTGCGGCGGCTTCCTGCCGGCAATCGTGTGTAGTTCGTAGTTCATGAGATCCCTGGACGACGACGAATATCGTCGTCAGCCGAGTCCGGAAATTGTCCGCAACAGTCCCCAATCGTCCATTCCGGTTGCTGTCACCGTTGCTGTCACAACGAGCGCACCGGGACCGGTCAGAGGCCCAATCGCGGCCGATTTAGGTTCAAAATTGGTGCCGAAGGTGGGAGTCGAACCCACATCCCAGTTGCCCGGGAACGGTTTTTGAGACCGTCGCGTCTGCCATTCCGCCACTTCGGCCCGCGGTACGGGTAGTGTAACCCACGCCGCAGGCCGAAGCGGGGCCGTTCCACCGCCCTCGTGCGGTCGCTACGCCTCGCCGGGCGCCAGCACGCCGGTTGGCTCCTCGTACCGCATGCCGCCATCCATGTCCAACGCCGGCAGCCAGCGTTTGAGCGACTTCGGCAGCCACCGGTTCGCACTGCCCATCAGCTCCATGAGCGCGGGCACCAGCAGGTGGCGCACCACCGTCGCATCGAGGAAAATCGCCACCGATAGCCCCAGGCCGATCTCGACGCGGGCGTCCTCGTCGCGACCGTCGAGGCGCTCTTCATGTCCGGCAAGCTCCTCGAACTCGGCACTCGGCGCGGTACGGTGAGGCCGCGGACGCCGTCTGCGAGTTACTCCTCAACGCGTGCTGCTCGCGGCGGCCATCTTGACGACCCGCGGCTTGCGAGGCCGTGCCTCCGCCCGTTAGACTCCCGCCATCGCGAGCGTGTCATCCAAATGGCGCTCCTGATCTAGAGAGCAGGCATCGATGCTGTCCACACCCACTGTCGCCACGCCGGCCGACGCCGCTGCATCTCCTGCCGCCCACGCGATCTAGCGTTCTTCCAACGAACAGCACCTCGTAACGGCCACGGACTGCAGCGGCGCCCGTGGCCTTCGTGATCCTGTGCGACAGCGGGCGCAGCATGCTGCACCGATCTCGACGCTAATTTCCCTTCACGAAGACCACCCCGACACGGCGACATTCTGAGCGGGCGCACACGGACGCCGACGTGGCAGTACCGCGCTCGCATCCGCACGAATGCCAGGGCGCACAACGCTGCGCCACCAACAAGGAGTACGCAACATGCGACAACCCACTGTGCTGACACACGACCTCACCGGCTGGATCACGAACGCGCGGCGGCCGTCGCGGCGACCATCGTGCGCCCGAAAGGCGAGAGCACGTGTCACGCACCTTCAAAGACCGCCCGGAGGATCGGGCGGAATCGCGGCGAAGAAAGTACCGCGCCGGACAGAGTGATGGATTCCGCTGCCGTCATTGCGGCTTGTTTGTGGGGGCCTTGCGGTTCGGTGGCCGCCACCGCAACCACTGTCCCTACTGCCTGCACTCTCTGCACGTCGATGGTCGAACGCCCGGTGACCGCGGCAGCGACTGCAGGTCGCGCATGGCCCCCATCGGGGTCTTCGCCCGCCCGAATGGCGAGCAGGTCCTGGTCCACGGCTGCCTCGGTTGCGGATTCGAGCGCCACAACCGTGTCGCGGCCGACGATGATGCCGCCGCGGTCATGCGGCTCCCCGTCGTCGCCCCGCGCCTCGGCCACCGAGCGACGAAGGCGGACGAGATGACGGCCTGATGGAGCCGGGGGCGGGTCGCTCGACTCTGGCTGCTCGAGAGGGGCGGGATCACGCGATCTCGCCCCTCTCCCTATTGGATCCCGGTGTACCTTCGCGTTCCCTGGTCGTTCATCGCCAGAAGATCATAAGATCCTACGCCGACGCCATCGCCCCGGATACACTGCAACTACCCATGTCCAACGCGCCCTCAAGCACGCTGCGCAAGACGCCGCTCTTCGACCTGCACGAACAGGCTGGCGGCCGTATCGTGCCCTTCGCCGGCTGGGCGATGCCCGTCCAGTACAAGGGCATCGTCGAGGAGCACCGCGCCGTCCGAAGCCGCGCGGGCGTGTTCGACGTCTCTCACATGGGCCGCCTTTTTGTCGTCGGCCCGGATGCGGCGTCCCTCCTTCGGCGCGCGCTCACGTATCACGTCACCAGGATCCCGGAAGGACGCGGCCACTACACGCTTCTCTGCAACGACGAGGGCGGCATCATCGACGACCCGTACGTCTACCGCCTCGACGCCCAGCGTTTCCTTTTCGTAGGGAACGCCTCCAACGCCGATCGCGACACCGCGCGGATCCGCGAATTCCTCCAGGCTTCGGACGACGTCGAACTTCTCGATCGCCAGGTCGAAACCGTCATGCTGGCCGTCCAGGGCCCAGACGCCCCAGCCCACATGGCGCGCATGATCGGCGCAGAACTCGCCGCCCTCGACAAACGCGCGTGCACCGAGCTGCCGTATCTTCAGTACAAGCTCTTCGTCTCCCGCACCGGCTACACCGGGGAAGACGGCTTCGAGATCGTGACCTCGGTCGAGGCAGGCCGGGCCATCTGGCGCCAGCTTCTCGCCGCGGGTGTGGAACCTTGCGGTCTCGGCGCTCGCGACACCCTCCGCCTGGAGGCCGCACTCGCTCTGTGGGGCCACGACATCGACGAGACTACCAATCCGTACGAGGCCGGGCTCGGGTGGGTTGTCTCCTTCGACGACGGCGCCGCCTTCGCGGGGCGCGAAGCTCTCGCGCGCATCAAAGCCGCCGGCGTCGGCCGAAAGCTCATGTGCCTGCAGGCCACCGGCCGGGGCGTTATCCGCGATGGGTATCCGATCCTCCACAACGGGCAACAGATCGGCGGCGTCGCCAGCGGCAGTTACTCGCCCACCCTCAACACGAGCATCGCTATGGCCTACCTGCCTAACCCCCTTGCGGTCTATGGGACGCCGTTGGAGGTGGAAGTCCGCGGCAAGCTCATCCCGGCGACTGTCGTGCGCCGTCCGTTCGTCCCGCACGCGGGAGAGAAGGCGGCGTGATCTTCAGTGCGCCGCTGCCCGGTCGGCTGCGTCCAGCTTCCAGCCTCGCGCGGAGCCGAACATACGCTTGAATGGAGAATCCATGACAACACCTGACGACCGGCGCTATTCCAAGGAGCACGAGTGGCTCAAGCTCGACGGCGGCGGCGGCGAGGCGACCGTCGGAATCACCGACTACGCTCAGGGGCAGCTCGGCGACGTGGTCTATGTGGACCTCCCCGAGCCCGGCGCATCGGTCAAGCAGTTCGAGAAGATGGGCGAGATCGAATCCGTGAAAGCGGTATCGGAGCTCTTCTCGCCCGCATCCGGCGAAGTCATCGCCGCCAACCAGGCGATCATCCAGAAGCCCGAGCTCGTGAACACCGACCCCTATCGCGAAGCCTGGCTCATCAAGGTGAAGCTCACCAGCCCCGGTGAGTTCGACGCACTGTTGTCCGCCGCCGACTACGACGCCTTCGTCGCCGGCCTGGGATGACATGCGAGATCTCGTGATCCCCCCTCTGCCCTGCCGGATCAGACGCGGGCGAGGGCGCCCGCGCTCCATCAGGCCGTGACCTTCGATCTCCAGGAGACCTGCCCGTGACGCTGGACACACGCTCTCTCCCCGATGCGCCGAAGTCACCACTTCGCGATACTCCCCTCATGCCCCACCCATACATTCCCCTCACCGACGACGACCGCGAGTCGATGCTCGCCGCCGTTGGTGTGGCCTCGACCGCCGACCTCTTCGCCGATATCCCCGCCGAACACTTCCGACCGGATCTCGACCTCCCAGACGCGCTCACCGAGCTCGAGCTCCTCGAACACACCCGTGCCCTCGCGGCACAAAACCGCACCGCGGCCGACAACGCCTGTTTCCTCGGCGCCGGCGCATACCGCCGCTTCCGTCCTTCACTCATCGATCCTCTTGTCATGCGTGGCGAGTTCCTTACGTCCTACACTCCCTACCAGCCTGAGGTGGCCCAGGGCACGCTGCAGACAATCTTCGAGTTCCAGTCGCTGGTGTGCGAGCTGACCGGCATGGACGTCGCGAACGCCGGCATGTATGACGGCGCTTCAGCGCTTGCCGAGGCGTGCCTGATGGCGTGCGCGGTCACCAGCCGCCGCCGCATCGCGATCAGCGATCGTGTACACCCGAACTGGATCGCGGTCGTCCGCGCCTATGCTCATGGCCGCGACATCGCCGTTGATGTTCAGCCGCACGCGGCGTTCGCAGTCGCCAACGAGCATGCATGCCTCGCCGTCCAGCAGCCCGACTTCTACGGCCGTGTCTCCGTCGCGGCGAGCGCGTGGGGCGACGCGGCCCACGCTGCCGGCGCCCTCTACGTCGTCGCCGCCGATCCCGTGAGCCTCGCTCTATTGCGCCCGCCCGCCGACTACGGCGCGGATATCGTCGTCGGCGAGGGCCAGTCGCTCGGCGTGCCGCTCTCCTTCGGCGGTCCTTACGCAGGCCTCTTTGCCTGCCGCGAGACATACATCCGCCAGATGCCTGGTCGCATCGTCGGCGAAACGGCCGACCTGGACGGCAAGCGTGGCTACGTCCTGACGCTCCAGACTCGCGAGCAGCACATCCGCCGCGAACGGGCCACGAGCAACATTTGCACAAGCCAGCAGCTTATCGCCCTCTCCACAGCGATGTACGTGGCCACGCTGGGGCCCGCCGGCCTCCGCCGGGTCGCCGCACTCTGCTACGAGAAAGCGCACGTCCTCGCCGAGAAGATCGCGCGACTCCCCGGCTACAGCGTCGAGGACGAAGAGCCCTTCTTCCACGAGTTCGTCGTGCGGACGCCGAAGCCGCCGTCCGAGATCAACGCCGCGTTGCTGCGACGCAACATCATCGGCGGCCTCGACGTCTCCGACGTTCGTCCGCGCATGCTTCTGTGCGCGACCGAAATGAACACGACGGCGGAGATCGAGCGCCTGGTGGAAGCGCTGGCAGACCTCGCCAAATAGCCTCGCAGCCTGGCTGCGCCGGAGCCTTCATGACGATGCCGCAACGACCAGCAACTACCGACCGCCTCGAGCCCACGCTCGCCGAGCTCTCTCGTGCCGGGCGCGCAGCCGTCACCATCCCGCAACCAACTTCCGCGCCAGACCTGCCGCGCGAGCTCATGCGGGACAACCTGGACCTCCCCCAGCTCTCGCAGCTCGACGTCGTGCGCCACTACACGCGGTTGTCTCAGCTCAACTACTCCATCGACACGCAGATGTACCCGCTGGGGTCCTGCACGATGAAGCTCAACCCCAAGGTCAACGACGCGATCGCTGCCATGGCCGGGTTCGCCGAGGCGCACCCGATGCAGACGGGCGACCAAACGCAGGGCGTCCTCTCGGTGATGCACGGGCTCCAACGCATGCTCGCCGAGATCACCGGCATGGACGACGCTTCGCTGGCTCCGCTGGCCGGCGCCCAGGGTGAGCTGGCCGGCGTCCTGGTCATCAAGGCGTACCTCGAATCCATCGGCGAGCACCGCACCACGATCGTGGTCCCCGACTCCGCGCACGGCACCAATCCGGCGACCGCTTCAATGGCAGGCTTCAACGTCGTCGCCGTGAAGCCTCGCGACGACGGCGACATGGACCTGGATCACCTGCGCGAGGCGCTCGAGGAGCACGGACCGACCGTCGCGGCCCTGATGATCACACAGCCCAGCACGCTCGGTCTCTTCGACCGCAACATCGTGCACGTCGCCGAGATGGTGCACAGCCACGGGGCGCTCATGTACGGCGACGGGGCCAACCTCAACGCCATGCTCGGACAGGTCAAACCAGGCGATCTCGGCTTCGACGTCATGCACATCAACCTGCACAAGACGTTCAGCCAGCCTCACGGTGGCGGCGGGCCGGGGGCAGGTCCGATCGTGGTGAAGCAACACTTGCTCCCGTTCCTGCCGTCACCACACGTGCGGCAAACAGGCGCCACCTACGCGCTCTACGATCCCGAGCGCACCATCGGCAGACTCGGCGCCTTTCATGGCAACTTCGGCGTCCTCCTGCGGGCGTACGCGTACATCCGGAGCCTCGGATCGGAAGGCCTGCGTTCCATGAGCGAGGCGGCAGTCCTCAACGCCAACTACATTCGCGCTCGCCTGGCGCCGGCGTACGATCTCGCGCACGAAGAGCGGACGTGCATGCACGAAGCGCTCTTCTCCGCCCGGCGTCAGAAAGCACATGGCGTGAAGGCGCTCGACGTGGCGAAGCGACTCATCGACTTCGGCTTTCACCCGCCAACGATGTACTTCCCCCTTGTCATCGAAGAGGCGCTGCTGGTCGAGCCAACCGAATCCGAGTCGAAGGAGACGATCGACGCCTTCTGCGACGCGATGCTTGCCATCGCCCGTGAAGCGGAGACCGATCCGGAGATCGTGCGTACCGCGCCGCACACGGCCCCCCTTCGGCGCCTGGACGAAGCGACCGCGGCTCGTAAACCCAAGCTGAGATGGTAAGCCGCAACGGGCGCTAACGAACCGCAGAGGCCAGTCCCTACGGATCGCCGACAAACCCCACAACATCCGCCACCGCCGGACCGTGCGCGAGGATCGCGTCGTGGCTCGCCAGGGGCGCCGACGCGAACTCGTAGGAGAACACGGTCGCGCCTTCGACGAACTGCGTACCGCTATCGTCGATGAACCCTGAGCCGGGCAGGCAGTGGCTGGTGTTCCACAGGCAATCGTTGACGTTCCCGACGGTCGCCAGTCGCACGCCCTGTGCGGCCATCCGTTCCGCCTCCGCGCCGCGCATCGCCTGGATCCCCGGGTCGAACTTCTGCGCCACGATCTCCGCCCCGGCGACATAGGTCTTTTCGCACGGGATGGCGTCGATGATCGCCTTCTTGTCCGCGTCAACACCCTCGAGTGGCGCGTCCAAGGTCACGACCACGTCTATGTCCAGCTTCTCGGCTTCCGGCCGATCCGCCTCCCGGGCTCCCTCGAGGTATGCCAGATACCCGCCCAGGCTGTGACCTACGAGCGTGAAGTGCGCTCCCTCGTGTTTGGCCCTGTAGTCCCGCAGCATCTGCTCGAGGAATGCGAGGTTCTCCGCCGCCGTCCGGTCCGTCAGCTCACACGAGTAGTCGTTCGGTTCCCACGCGCCGCCGCCATCGACGGTTCCGCCCGCATAGCTGAAGTCGAGAAGGTCTCCCGCCTCGTATCCAGCGTCCGCGAACGCGGATTTTAGCGTCGAGAACCGGGGCCCCTCCACGGCCGTCGACTGCGTTTCACCGTCGTAGGTCGTGTAGATCCCCTGGATGAAGACGATGACTCGCGTGTCCGGCTTGTAGCACCGCGCCCCGAGGCCGAACACGGTGAGCATGACCACTGCCAGCAGCAGAGAGTGCCTCAGCGTATGAAGGGGCAGGGTCGGGAACGCGCGGGCCATTCGGCGAGGCATGCGGGTACTCCTCCGCGCTCATGGTAGCGGACTCCTGCCTGAGCATCGGATTCACGGGAAATGACGAAGGGTTTCCGCTGCCTGTATCCGGGCGGCAGCGCCCGCCGGCTGCAGCGTCCCGCACCCCGCCACGAGGATCGCCCGCAAGCCCCAGGCGCGCGCATACCGTCTCCACGCATTCGCGAAGCTGCTAAGAAGCGGCCGAGATGCCTGTGAGAGACTTATCGGTGAGGGCTGCGGTTCGAGGGTGTCGGCAGAGGCTCCATGTTGACCGGGCCGGCACGCAGGGCGCGCAGCTCGTCCCACTTCAACCTGGATTGTCCCTCCAGTGCCTTGATCTGTGCTCCATCGTGGAACACGCCGCCGGCACGCAGCGCGCGCACGCGGTCGGCAATACCGGCGATCTCCGCCAGCAGCCGTCGTTCGGATTCGATATTTGACATGGTCTCCTTATGACGCGGGTCACGGTCTTCACCGCCCGGACCGCGCGCCGCCTGCTTTGCGCCTTCAGCTTACCGCATTGCGCGCCTTCCGACGTTCCAACCCGCTATCCTGTCGCACATGGAAACTGATGTAGTCGCCGCTGGATACGACGCCGTATTCGCCGCCGCGGACGGCTCCCCTACGCTCCGCCGTCTGTGGCGCGAGCACGCCTGCGGCCTCGACTTCCCGGATGATTACCATCACATCAGCTTCACAACCCTGGAACAGCTCCGCCTCGTCGAGACGGAACTGCGACTCACGCCTGACAAGGCCCTTGTGGACGTCGGCTGCGGGATGGCCGGCCCCGCCCTCTGGGTCGCGCACGACACGGGCGCCAACCTCACCGGCGTCGATCTCTCGCCCGTTGCGGTCGCGCTCGCCAATGCTCGCGCCGAGCGGCTCGGACTGGTAGGTCGCGCGCGCTTCGTCGTCGGATCCTTCGACGCCACGGGCCTCGGCACGGGCTCGACCGACGCCATCATGAGCGAGGACGCGCTCCAGTACGCGCCCAACAAGGGCGCGGCCTTTGCCGAGGCCGCACGCATACTCCGCCCGGGCGGCCGCTTCGTCTTTACGGCGTTCGAGCTGGACCCGGTGCGTGTCGCGGGTCTGCCGATCCTCGGCGTCGATCCGGTCGCCGACTACCGCCCCCTCCTGCAAGAAGCAGGCTTCACCGTCGACGGCTACGACGAAGTCCCGGGCTGGTCCAAAGCCCTGACCTCGGCGTATTCCGCCCTGCTCGAAGCCCGCGACGTGCTCAACACGGAAATGGGCGCCGGCGCCGTGGCCGCCCTGCTCGGCGAAGTCGCCCTTACCCTCCAAGTCCAACCCTACCGACGGCGCGTCCTCGTCTCGTCGACCCGAAGCTGACCTTCGGATTCGGAGCCGTGCCCGCCGCCGCATTGCCGATCGGCGATGAAGGCGCTCCCTGTCATCGCGAGCGACGAAGCGTAGGCCAGCTTGGTTCGGGGTTACGGCACGGCGGCAGTGATGCCCCGGAGGCGGGGCAGGATCTCTTCACCGACTGTGTACGCCTCTTCGAGATGGGGGTAACCCGACAGGATGTACGTGTCGAGGCCGAGATCCGCATATTCGCGGATGCGTTCGGCGACCTGGTCGTAGCTGCCGACGAGCGCGGTGCCGGCGCCACCGCGGACGAGGCCGATGCCGGACCACAGGTTCGGCGCTACGGTGAGCGCTTGCATATCGAGCTTGCCGTTATGGAGGGCGACCATGCGCTGTTGTCCGACCGATTCCTGGCGGGCGAAGCGGCGCTGCGCGATTTCGATATGCTCCTGCGACATCGTGCCAAGCAGGCGCTCCGCCTCGGCCCAAGCATCCTCCTCGCGAGCGCGGGCGATGACATGCAGGCGGATGCCGAAGCGGATTTCACGACCCCGTTCAGCGGCCAGGGCACGCATTCTCGTCACCCGCTCTTCTACCCAGGCGGGGGGCTCACCCCAGAGGAGGTACACGTCCACGTGCTTCGCGGCGACCTGCTCGGCCGAGGAAGACGCGCCGCCGAAGTAGACGTCGGGCCGTGTCATGCCATGATCCTCGGCGGGGGAGAGGGCGTCGCGAGTTGGCTTGCGGAGACCCGCACCCTCAACGTGGTAGTGGCTGCCTTCGAACGAGAAAGGCGGGCCGTCCCAGCACCTCCGAAAGACCTCGAGGAACTCATCGGTGCGCTCGTAGCGGGCATCGTGATCGAGGAAATCGCCGTAGCTGCGCTGCTCGGCCGGGTCACCGCCCGTCACGATGTTGATGAGGGCGCGGCCGCGGGTGATGCGCTGGAGTGTGGCCGTCATCTGCGCCGCCAGCGTGGGCAGTACGAAGCCAGGACGGAAGGCGACCAAGAAGCGGAGACGCTCGGTATCGGCGGCGAGGGCGGCGCAGACGAGCCAGGCGTCCTCGCATTGGATGCCCGTCGGCGTGAGGACGCCGGCGAACCCGAGGCGATCGGCGGCGCGGGCGATCTGGCGGAGATACTCGATATCGGCACTGCGGGCGCGGGAGTCCTCCGGCTTGCGTGCGGGATCCGGGAAGAAGTCAAGCACGGAGCGACCGTCCCCGGTCGTGGGAAGGAACCAGTGAACGTCGATGGCGCGGCTGGTTGGGGTCACGCTCTGACTCCCCTCATGCACCCGAGGCTACCGCTGTGATGGTGAGGAGATCTTAGCGGGTGAGGGTGGCTGCGAAAGCCCGAGGCGCCATGCGCGACAGCGATTGTCGCGCATGCGGGGTAGAGTGGCAGGGCTGGAGAGGCCATTGTGAGGGATGGATTGCCTGACGCTGAGACGATGTTGGACCTCATCGCGGCGGAGCGAGCCGCCGATCCGCTGTTGCCCGTAACCGTCATCGCGCCGTCTCACGCGGCTGCCCTGCAACTGCGGAGGCGGTTGGCAGAGCGCGGGGCGTACGCAGGGGTGCGGTTCGAGCCGCTCGCGCGCATCGCTGAGCTGTTGGGGGGTGGCGAGCTGGCGGCTCATGGGCGGACGCCGCTGGCGCGACCGATCGGCGATTACGTCGCGGAACAGATTGTACATGAAACGCGCGGCGCACTTCGTTCGGTGTGCGAAATGGCAGGTTACGCGCGTGTACTGCGCCAGGTATTTGGGCGGCTGCGGAGCGGAGGCATCCGCGGACCAGACGATGTCGGGGGCACGTGGGAGGGTCATCTTCCTGAGGTACTGCGGCTGTACGGGCTGTTTCGCGCGGCGACGATCGGGTTCTACGACACAGAGGACCTGCTTGAGGCGGCAGCAGATGCGATACACGGGCGACGCGCCGGACTCCTGGCCGAGTTGAGCAGGGTGTACGTGTTTTCCTCGGCCGTGCGATCCGCGGGGAGCGCGGCGATGATCGATGCACTACGCCGCACGACCGCATGCGCCATGGTGGACGACGCACGGGTCGCGGCGGCGCAACGGTTCGTACTGGCACCCGATCCGGCCAGTGAAGCGCGCGAGGCCGTGCGTGAGGGGGTGCAAAGCCTTGAGGGAGGATGCGCGCTCCACGAGATCGCGGTGCTGTACGGGGCGGATCCGGTGTACCCGGCGATGCTGCGCGAGGAGTTCTCGCGGGCGGGGGTGCCGGATGTGGCCCTGCCCGGGAAGGCAGTTATCGAGACGCCGGCAGGACGCGCGCTTCTCGGGATACTCGAACTGCCAGAGCGGGATTACTCGCGCACGGCCGCGATGAACGCACTGAGCATCGCGCCGCTCCGAGCGAACCTGCCCGGCGCCGGCGGAGCAACGGTGCCTGCCCGGGACACCGAGTGGGACCGCATTTCGAGAGAAGCAGGCATCACGCGAGGCCTCACACGATGGCGTTCGGGGCTCGCCGGGTTCATCGCACATCACGAGGCCGACCTGACGCGCCTGGACGCGCAGGAGGAGGACGGGCGGCGGCGCCGGATCGAGTGGGAGCTCGAGGACGCGCGAACGCTTGGAGCCGCGATCATGGAGCTGGGCGCACGACTGGACCAGTTGCGGGCTCCTCGACGCGCCGACGAGTTCGTGCGGTCCCTCAAGGCGCTCATGAGGGACTACCTCGATCCGAAGGGTGAAGGATTCGACGCGGTGAACGTCGAGATCGACCAGCTGGCCACGATCGCGGCCGTGGGTGGGACGTTCACGCTGGGAGCGTTCACGCGGGCGTTGCGCGCGAACCTGGAGGCCGCCCACGTGCGTGACAGAAAGCTCGGCGAAGGCGTGCTGCTGGCCGATCATCGCGCCGTGGACGGCATGCGGTTCAAGCACGTGGTGCTGTGCGGCGCGCGTGAAGGGGCCCTGCCGGCCGGACCGGGTGACGAGACACTCATTGAACCTCAGGTGTGGACGCGGCTGAGGGCAACGCACCGTTACGTTGAGGACACGGCGCTGCGAGCGGAGCGCGCTAGCCAGGCGGCGGTACGGGCGAACGCCGCCGCGAGCGAGACCCTGACGTGGTGCTCGCCGCTCTACGAGTCGGGCGGGGCACGCGAGTACTACCCCTCGCCAATGATGGTGGAGGCGGCGAGGACGCTCGATCCGGAGATTAGGAGTGGTAGTGACCTGCGGCGGCGCGGCGGGGCCGCGTGGTTGCGACGAGGCTCTTCACCTCTTGCGCTGAGGCTGTTGGGCACACCTATCGACACGGCGGAACTTCGCCTTCGCGAATCGGTATCGCTGCGGCAACGGGGCAGATCCGTCGGACCTGCTCACCGGCGGCGGCGGGCGATGGCAATGTCGAGCGCAAGGAGCGGCGGCGAGTTCTCCGCGTGGGATGGGAACCTGGGACAGTTGGCGGAGGAGCGGCCGCTGCACGTGCGCGGCACCGTATCGCCGACAGCGCTGGAGGCATACGGGCAGTGCGGGTTCAAGTACTTCTGTCGCTCAGTGCTGGGCATGCGCGGCGTGGAGGAACCGGAAGAGCGCGAAATGATGGAGGCGGCAACGCGGGGCTCCCTTGTACACGAAACACTGGAGGCGTTCTTCCGGACGCAGCAAGGGCGAGGGCGGCCGGCCGTCGGAGAAGAGTGGACCGGGGCGGACCAGGAGGAACTGTTCGAGATCCTGGACGAAAGGCTGGCTGAAGCGGAAGGCCGCGGGCTGCGCGGCATGGATGTGTTCGCCGGACACGAGCGACGGACGCTGCAGGCGGATCTCGCTGAGTTTCTCGCGAAGGACAGTGAGTTCCGCATCGGTGCCGGAGCAGTGCCCAAGGAGTTCGAGGTCACGATCCCAGAAACCGAGATAGCGGGAGTGCGGCTGAGCGGCATCGCGGACCGCATCGACCGCTCTGAGGACGGGCGGCAGGCGTGGGTGATCGACTACAAGACAGGAAGCAAAGACAACTTTCGCGGTATGGACAAGGATCCACTGCTCGGCGGGACGAAGCTCCAGCTTCCGACATATCTTGAGGCCGCGAAGGGCGCCAGCGAGGCGACGGCGTTCTACTGGTTCATCTCGCTACGCGGCGGATTCGAACAGATCGAGTACGTCCGCACGCCGGAGGGTGACCGGCGTTTCCAACGGACCGTCGGGGCAATCGTCGGAGGCATCGGGGCGGGCGCCTTTCCGGCCGTGCCCGGCGAGTACGACGATTTCTCTAACGGCTTTACGAACTGCCGGTATTGCGACTTCGACCGAATCTGCGCCCGCCGCCGCGACGATGCCTTCGCCGAGAAGGTGGGGGATCCTGCGGTGAAGCCCTGGCTGGACGTCGGGCGGGTGGCCAAGGGGGAGGCGTGAGCAGCGAGCAATTCAAGGCGGAGTACGAAGCGACGCGACGCGCCATCCGCGAGGATCTCGCGGCCACGGTCTTCGTGGAGGCGGGTGCGGGCACAGGCAAGACCAGCGCACTGGTTGACAGAATTGTGGCTGTTGTGACGAGCGGCATAGCCGTCGATCGAATCGTGGCGATCACGTTCACGGAGAAGGCCGCGGCCGAACTGAAGGACCGCGTGCGAACCGCGCTCGAGCGAGCGCAGAGCGAGGACAGGACACGTGAAACCGCGGGGAGGGCTCTACGGTCGCTGGACCAGGCGCAGATCTCGACCATTCACGCGTTCGGCCTGTCGCTGATGAAGATGTTTGGCGCGGAAGCGGGCGTCGATCCGGCGTTCACGGTGCAGGACGACATGCAGGCGCAGAGACGATTCGACGAGCAGTGGCGCCTGTACCTATCAGAACTGCACCGGGACGCCACGGCAATGGCGGCCCTCGACAGAAGCCTGGGATTGGGTCTTACTGCTCGCTCACTGCAAGTGCTGGCGACCGAGTTGGCGCGCCTTCCGGGCCTGGCGGAACACGCGCTGGGGCGAGAGGGTGTGGGGCAGAGCGTGGTATGGCCTGACGCTGGCGAGATCGGCGTGTCAATGGCGAAGCTCCCGTTGGAGCTGGCGCCTCGTGGAGACAAGTTGCGGCGGCGTGCGGAGACAATCCAATCGCTGGCCGCGCGGCTGGGGCGGGCAGGCGAGGACCGTGAGGCGGTCTTGGCGAGCGCAGCGGGTGACCTCGCGGACGAGGTCCGCAGCATCGGCAACCAGGCGACCTGGGGAACACACGTGGCCATGGTCCGTGACGCCGTCGAGGAGGCTCGAGCGCTTCTGCAAGCGACGCTCGACGCCTGCCGGTCGGACGCGCTCAGCGAGCTGTTGCCGTTCATAGCGCGCTTCGTGCAGCGTGACGTAGAGGGTCGCCGGCGCGAAGGTTGCCTGACATTCGACGACCTGATCCTGGGGCCACGAGACGTGCTGCTGGCAGCGGAGGCTCGTCAGGCGATTCGCGACCGCTATGACGTACTGCTCATCGACGAGTTCCAGGACACGGATCCCCTGCAGGTCGAAATCGCGCTCGCTTTCGCGACGGATCCGCACACAGGTCAAGTCGAGGCGGGGCGGCTGTTTCTTGTGGGGGACGCAAAGCAGTCGATCTACCGATTCCGCCGAGCAGACATGACCGCCTTCGAGCGAGCCCGTTCGCTCGTCGAAGGATCAGGGGCAATGTTCCTTGCGCTGGCTTTGAATCAGCGGTCGCGGCCAATCATCGTCGCGTGGGTGAACCGCGTTTTCGCGCGCATCATCGGCGATGGTGAACGACCGGAGGTCCAGCCGAAGTACCAGGGGATCCACGCGCGAAGAAGCGTCGAGTTGCGCGGGCCCGGTGTCGCCACCATAGGCGGGGAAACGAGAGTGAAGGCGCGGGCGATGCGCCGCCAGGAGGCCGCGGCCATCGCCGCGCAGTGCGTGGCCGCGCGTGGCACCTGGGAGGTGTTTGACCGCGAGACCGATCGCGTGAGGCCAGCGTCATATCGGGACATGGCCGTCCTCCTGCCGACGCGCGCTGGTCTTGCGGCATTCGAACGCGCGATGCAGAGTGCTGCCGTTCCGTACCGCGTGGAAGGTGGCAGCCTTGTCTTTCAGACACAAGAGGTGCGTGATCTCATCAACTGTCTGACGGCTATCGACGACCCGGCGGACGGCGTCGCGGTCGTCGCGGCGCTGCGCAGCGCCGCGTTCGCGTGCTCTGACGTCGAGCTCGCCCGACACCGGCTCGATGGCGGGCGCTTTGACTACCTGGCGCAGGACCTGGCCGAACGCGACGGGCCGGTGGCAGACGGGCTGCGAGTTCTCGCGAGCTACCACGAGCAGCGCGGCCGCGTGCCACTTGCGTCTCTTGTCGAGCGCTTCATCGCTGAGCGCGGGTTGGATGAGGCGGGGCTGCTCGTGCAATCGACCCGCGACAGCTTCCGCCGAATGCGGTTCGTCGTGGAACAAGCGCGAGCATTCGAATCGGCAGGGCCTGAGAGCCTCCGAGCGTTCGTGTCGTGGATGGAGCGCCGGGCGGGAAGCGCCGGGCTGGACAATGAAGGCGCCGGGTTGGACGACGACGAGGACGCCGTGCGGATCCTCACCGTACACGGGGCGAAAGGTCTGGAGTTTTCGATCGTGTTCATGGCGGGGCTGAGCTGGTCGCCATCGAACGTGGCTCCGGTCTTTGCCGTGGACCGCACCGACAACAGCATCGCCGTGCGGATCGGCGCGAAGACCCGCCACAATCTGTTTCAGGTTGGGGACATCGACCGCCTTTTCGGACTGGAGCGGGAGCATGTACAGGCGGAGTTCGCGCGCGTGTTGTACGTCGCGGCCACACGCGCGCGAGACCACCTTGTCGTTTCGCTCCATCATCAGCGATCCACTTCGGCCGCGCGGTTGCTCATCGACGCCGGAGCGCGGGATGACGTCGAGGAACTGGCCGAGTTGCCGGCTGTACAGCGAGTCGCGGAGAGGCCGTTCGCCGATCTTCGCGTCGAGTTGCCCTGGCACGGCAGCGAGGAGGCGTTCGTGGCCTCCCGAGTGCGCCTGGTGGAGGCAGCAAGGAAACAGCGCTACGCAAGCGCGACGTCGCTGGTTAACGACGCTTCGGCCTGGGACGAGTCCGCGGACGAAACGGAGCCCTGGAAGCGAGGACGTGGCGGCACGAGCCTGGGGCGAGCGGTACACGCGACGATCCAGAGCCTACCGCTGGACGCGGACGAGGGTGAAATCGAGGCGTACACGCGCGCGCAGGCCGTGGCTGAAGCGATCCCAGATCGAGCGGCAGATGTCGAGCGGCTGGTCCGCGCCGCGCTTCAATCGACCGCCATGAAGCGGGCTCGCGCCGCGACACGACTGCTGCGCGAGGTCCCGTTTGCCGTACAACGAGACGGCGTGATCCTCGAGGGATTCGTTGACATGGTGATTGAAGACGAACACGGCATTGAAATCGTCGACTGGAAGACTGACCACGTGCCAGCCGGGGACGTTCCGGAGCGCGTGCAGCACTACGCGCTTCAGGCGGGCCTCTACGTGGCAGGCATCGAGGCGGCGACGGGGCGCCGTGTCACGCAAGTGACGTATGTGTTCGTCAGCGCGGGAGTCGAGGTGTCGCCCGGAGAACCGAAGGTTCTGGCGGAAGCTGCCTTAACCCGGCTCACGCAGACCGGGTAGCGGTCATCGAAACGCAACGGAAGCCAATGTGGCTCGTGGACGTGTCGATGGCCTCGGGAGAGCGGGCGGCCGGGCGGTAGCGCATGCAGTAGTTCGGCGCACAGAGGTGCGAGCCGCCCTTGATCACCTTTCGGGGAATGGGCGAGCCGAGTTCGTAGCTGTCATCCGGCGATGGGCCGCGCGGATTCTGTGGTGCGCAGCAAGCCTCACCGCCGTCGCCTCTATGGCCGGGCGCGTACCAATCCTGCGTCCACTCCCACACATTGCCAACCATGTCGTACAGGCCGTACCCGTTGGGCGGGAAGGCGGCCACCGGAGAGGTCCGCTCGAAGCCATCCTCGAGGAGATTCTGCCACGGGAACTCACCCTGCCATGTATTGGCCATGGTTTTGCCGCCGGGTGTGAAGTCGTCGCCCCAGGCAAAAACGGCGCCTTCCAGGCCACCACGCGCGGCGAATTCCCACTCGGCCTCCGTTGGCAAACGACCTCCGGCCCAGAGGGCGTAGGCTTCCGCGTCTTCGTACGCAACGTGAACGACGGGATGATCCTCCAGTCCTTCGAGGGAGCTCTGCGGACCCAACGGATGGCGCCAGTCCGCGCCCGGGACATAGGACCACCACTGGCCGAAGTCGCGCAGGTCGACCGGGCCGGAGGTGCGGTGGAACACCAGCGATCCGGGAACGAGCACGGAGGGCGCCGCGCCGGGATAGTCGCCAGGGTCGAGGGGGCGTTCCGCCACGGACGTATGTCCGGTCTCAGCGACAAACCTCGCGAACTGCGCGTTTGTGACGGGACAGCGATCCATCCAGAATCCCTCGACCGCAACATGGTGGGCGGGCCGCTCCTCCGGATAGAAGGCATTGGAGCCCATGAGAAAGGAACCTCCAGGAATCCAGATCATGCCCGGGCGGGGAGGTGCGGTACGTGAGGTGTCGGTCACAGAACCTCCGGAACAGGTCGGCGGCATTCAGATGCGCTCCGCAGGCGCCGGCTCGCGCGTGGGACTGGCTAAGGTACCAGCTTCGGATGCGACACCTGGCCCGCGCCGCTCTGCCACCTCGACGAGCAGCAGGCCGGCGGCGTTCACAAGCACGACCAGCAGGCCCAGCGCCAAGCCGGTAGAGGCGCCCTGTGCGGCGGTGCCTCCAGCGTGCTTGACAAGAGCAGCGAAGCTGGATTCGCGGATTCCCAGGCCACCGAGCGTGGGCAGAAGAACGGCCATAGCGACGATCCAGGTGACGAAGGCCCAGTACCACCAGGAAAGGTGAGCGCCGAACGCGCGACCGGTGATCGCGATGGTGGAGATGTAGAGCGCCTGGATGATGATTGAGAGGATGGTCATCTGATAGACGGCCAGGAGCTCACGCCGGTGGGCGAGCAGGTTGCGCAGAAAGTGGTCCTGCCGGACGGCAGGGAAAGGAAAGCGCGGGAGAACGAAGGCGAGGACCAGCGCGGCGCAAGCGCCCGCGGCAAGGGCAAGGAGTCCGACGGCGGCGTTGCCATAGTAAAACGCAGCTCCCAGTGCGCCCAGGCAGGTCATGGCGCCATAGCCGGTAGCGCGCTCGTACAGGACGCTCATCGTCACGTCCGATGCGCGTGCAGCCGCTTCCCGCTGGATGCGATAGACACGGTAGACGTCGCCGCCTACGGCAGTAGGAAGGACAGTGCTCAGAAGGTTGCCCACGCAGTACGACCGGATGACTTGAACCGCCGGAGCATGAACACCGCGGGCACGGAGGAGCACTGCCCACTTCACGACGACAAGCGCTTGCACGATCCCCATGAGGCCGAGCGTGGCGAGTAGAAGAAGCAAGTCCGCGCCACGAAAGGTCGAGGAGAGCTCACGCGGCGAGAGTTTGAAGACGAGGCCAGCGAGGATTGCCAGACTGGCGGCGACGCGAACGACGGCGAAGAGCCGGCTCGAGAAGAAGCCGCCGCGTGGATTGGTGCTAAGCTCTGCCGCGTCTGCGTCGATGTCCAAGGATGCTCTGCAATATGCCAAGGGCCGCAAGGATGGTTATCAGCGAGCTGCCCCCCTGGCTCACCAGGGGGAGGGGAACGCCGGTCACCGGCAACAGTCTAATGTTCACGCCGACGTTCACAAACACCTGGAAGACGATGAAGGCGGCGACGCCCACCGCAATGAGCCTACCGAACGCGTCGTCGGCGCGTCCGGCGACCCGTACGCAGCGGAAGAGCAGCAGGACGAACAGGCCAAAGAGGACCATTGCGCCGATGAATCCGAACTCCTCGGCGCCGACGCTGAAGACGTAGTCCGTGGTCTGGGTCCGCAGGTAGTCGAGCTGCGTCTGGGTGCCATGCGTGAACCCTTCGCCGGTCAGCCCGCCGGAGCCGACGCTTACTTCGGCCTGGATGATGTTGAAGCCGGCCCCCGTTGGGTCGCTCTCCGGGTCGATCCAGACCTTGAACCGGTCGAGTTGGTAGCCGTGGGCGAGCTGCCAGATGGCCAATGGGGCCAGCGTCGCAGCGGCAACAAGC
>DATECV010000088.1:0-6272 GCA_035286725.1 Dehalococcoidia bacterium
CCCGGCAGCGACGGGATCACCACGTCGAACGCGTCGGCGGGATCACCACCATGCGGTGCCGGATCCGTCAGCGGCCCGATCAGGTGGTGGAACTCGAAGATCGACCCCGGCCAGCCGTGCACCAGGATCAGCGGCATCGGCGAGGGGCCAGCGCTGCCTGGCTCCGCCGCGGTGCCGCGCACGTGCCAGTAGTGAATGTCCACGCCGTCGATCGTGCTCATGAACTGCGGCCACGCGTTCAGCGCCGCCTCCTGCGCCCGCCAGTCGTACGGCGTCCGCCAGTAGTCGCACAGCTCCCGCACGTACGCGACGCTCGCGCCGCGCTCCCAGGGATCGCCCGTCGCCGAAGGCAACCCCTCCGCCCATCGCACGCGCCCCAAGCGCTCCCGAAGATCCACCAGCACCGATTCCGGCACGTCAATCCGATAGTCCCGCCGTGTCATCTCGAACTCCGATCTGATCTCGTGCTCTACACTGCGCCAGACGCAGAACCTAACACCTGGAACCTAGAACCTAACACCTTCCATGCCCCCACTCGACCAGCTCCGCATCCTCGACTTCACCTGGGCACTCGCCGGCCCCTTCGGCACGATGATCCTCGCCGATATGGGCGCCGAGGTCTGCAAGATCGAGCCCGTCGGCATCACCGAGGCCGAACGCGGGCCCGGCCCCATCGTCGACGGCATCAACACCTACTTCTTCAGCATCAATCGCGGCAAACACAGCGTCTGCATCGACCTCAAGAAGCCCGAAGGGCGCGACCTCGCCCTCGCCCTCGCCGGGCAGGCCGACGTGCTCACGGAGAACTTCTCGCCCGGCACCATGGCCTCGCTCGGCCTCGGCTACGACGCCGTGGCGGCCCGCAACCCGCGCATCATCTACGCCTCGACCTCGGGCTTCGGGCAGACGGGGCCGTACGCGCAGCGCGGCGCCGTCGACGTCATCGTGCAGGCCATGTCGGGCCTCATGAGCATCACCGGCCACCCCGATGGCCCGCCCGCCCGCGCTGGATACTCCATCGCTGACATGGCAGCCGGCATGTTCACGGCCATCGGCATCCTCGGCGCGCTGCACGAGCGCGAGCGCAGCGGCATGGGCCAGTATCTCGACGTCAGCATGCTCGACGCGCAGATTGCGCTGCTCGAGAACGCCTTCACCCGCTATTTCGCCACCGGCAGCGAGCCCCAGCGCATCGGCACCCGCCACCCGCTCATCACGCCGTTCCAGGCCTTCCCGACAAACGACGGCTACCTCGTCATCGCAGGCGTGAAGGACTGGACGCTGTTCTGCGCCCTCCTGGACCGCGACGACCTCGCCCGCGACCCCCGTTTCGAGACGAACGAGCTCCGCACCGCCAACCATGCCGGGCTCGAGCCGCTGCTCGGCGACGCCTTCCGCCACGACGCCACGGCATCATGGATCGAGCGTCTGCGGGACGCCTGCCTCATCGCCCCGCTCAACTCCATCGCCGACGCCGCGGCGGACCCGCAGGTCCAGCGCCGCGGCATGTTCGTCGACCTCCCCGCGGGCGACGGCACAATGCGGACCACCGCCTCTCCCCTCCACTACTCCCGCACGCCCATCACGGTGTCCCGTGGCGCCGATGCCCCCGGGTTCGCCACGAGCAATGTCCTCCGCGAATGGCTGGGGATACCCGATACGGAGATCGCGCGCCTCGCCAACAGCGGCGTCATTCAAGTCGCTGCGGACACGAACACGTAGCGCGGGCATCTCAGCCCGCGCGAGCGCCAACCTGATGCTTCATGAGATTGCGCGCTGACTAGCTCGCGGGCAGCGGCCCCGCATCGCGGGCCGGCGCCACCTCCGCCACCGTCTCCATCACCACTGGCGCCAGCCGGAACGCCGCCACTGTGCCACCGCCTGCCGCAGCCTCCACCCACGCCGTCCCCCCGTGCGCCTCGATGATCTGCTTCACGATCGCCAGCCCAAGCCCCGACCCCGGCTTCGATCGCGCCGCGTCAGCCCGGTAGAACCGATCGAACACGTGCGGCGCGTCCTCGGCCGCGATGCCCGGGCCGTGGTCGCACACCCGGAACGCGCCGTCCGCCACGCTGACCTCGATCGACCCGCCCGCGGGGCTCCATTTGCACGCGTTGTCCACGAGGTTCCCCGCCGCGCGCTCCAGCAGGCCGTAGCTCCCCACCACCAGCGTCGGCTGCGCGTCCAGCGTGATCGACAGCCCGCTGCGCCGGGCCGCTCGCTCCACGACCGCCGCCGCCAGCCGGTCCAGCCGCACGTCCTCGAACTCTCGTGAGTCCGTCCGCTTGTCCGACGCCAGCTCCACCAGCTCCGCCACCACCTTCGTCAGCTCCTCCAGCTCGAACGTCACGTCGCGCAACAGGGCACGGCGCTCGTCCTCCGGCATCCCGTCCGAACGCTGCAGGACTTCGATGTTCGTGCGCAGGCTGGTCAGCGGCGTCCGCAACTCGTGGCTGGCGTCGGTCACGAGCTGATGCTGCTGGCGTCGCGACTCCTGCAGCGCGTCCAGCATCTCGTTAAAGCTCCGCGCCAGCCGTCCGATCTCGTCCGTCCGGCGTACGTCGATGCGCGCGTCCAGTTCCTGCGTCTTCGCCACGTGTTCCGCCGCCGCGGTCAGCTTCGCCACCGGCCGCAGCGACCGCTGCGCCACCAGCAGGCCGAACACCGCCGCCACTGCTATCCCGGCGCCGCTGACGACAAGCAGCACCCGTTGCAGCCCCGCCAGCGACGCGTCGATCTCCTGGAGCGATCGCGCGATCTGCACCGCTTCGCCCGGGCCGCCGGGGCTCGTCAGGACGCGCACGTGTATGCCGTCCGCGTTAGCCTCGGCGATGTACGGCCCCTCGTTGCCGGCGGCGACCGCCTTTGCATCGTCACTGACCGGGATCTGCACCTCCTGGTAGTCCGGCGCCCGCAGGATCGCGCCCGTTGAGTCGATGACCTGGAAGAAAAGGTCCGTCTCGCCGAATGGATCGCGCATTACGAGGCCGGGGTCGGCATCGCTGCCGGGTTCCGGTCCGTGGCGGGGCAGCCCACGGGCGTCCGCCACGACCAGGGACCGCGACTGCAGCGAATCGTCGACTTCGCTCATGAGGCGGTTTCGCGTCGCGAAGTACGCCACCAGCGACACGACGATCACCGCCGCTGCCACCGAGATCGCCGTAAGCAGCGCGAGCTGCGTCCGCAGGCTCATGACGCTCGCGCGACGTACCCCACGCCGCGCACCGTGTGAATCAGCCTCGGAAGCCCTTCGAGCTCCGTCTTCCGCCGCAAGTAGCCGATGTACACGTCCAGCGAGTTCGACGTGTTCCCAAAATCGTATCCCCACACACGGTCGAAGATCAGCTCTCGCGTCAGCACCTGGCCCTGGTTCCGCAGGAACAGTTCCAGCAGCTCGTACTCCGTGCGCGTCAACTCGATCGCATGGCCTGCGCGCGTTACCGTGCGCGCCCGCGGGTCCAGCTCCAGGCCGCCCAGCGCCAGCGCGTCCGAGCCGTTCGCCGGCGCGGCGCGCCGAAGCAGCGCACGCAGCCGCGCCAGCAGTTCTTCCAGCGCGAATGGCTTGACCACGTAGTCGTCGGCGCCCGCGTCGAGGCCAGCCACCCGGTCGCCCAGACTGTGCCGCGCCGTCAGTACCAGGATCGGCACGTGGTTCCCGTCCGATCGGAGGCGGCGGCACACCGATAGTCCGTCCAGCCTGGGCATCGCCACGTCCAGGATGATTGCGTCCGGCGCGCGTTCGGCGACGCAGCGCAAGGCCGCTTCGCCGTCCTGCGCCAACCCGACGTCGTACCCCTCCCGGCGCAGCGCGCGTTCCAGCGAATCGCCGATCCCGGGGTCGTCGTCGACGACTAACACACGCATCGTCTCAAGCATAACAGCGCCTCGTCGGCCCCGTCGCCGCCACACTCGTTGCCGGCATGTTTCCACCATAGGGCCCGCGATTAAGAGCCTGCTAAGAACGGCGTCCCTCGATGCGCCCCGGCGGCCTTCTTATTCGCTTCTTAGGTTGCTCTCAGGGCCGGTTTACCTCCCGGGGCCACCATGCGTGCACCACTCGCTGCATCGAGACGAAAGGAGACTCTTCATGCGGTGAACCTGGTAGTGCGACCCAATCAGGAAACCAGACCAAGGAGAACACAGTGAAGATGATTCGTACGTGGTGGGTCCTCGCCGTCATCGGCGTCGTCGCCACCGTCGCCATCGGCGCCGCAACCGGCGTCATGGCCCAGACCCCGGTCCCCGGCATCACCGGCGATGGCGCCACCTTCCTCGACCGTGTCGCCGAGAAGCTCGGCATCAGCAGCGACACGCTGCGCGACGCCGTCAAGAGCAGCGCCAACGACGAGATCGACGAACGCGTCGTCAACGGCGAACTCACGCAGGAGCAGGCCGATGCCATGAAGGAGCGCATCGCCAACGCGCCTGACGAGGCTCTCGGTGGCTTCGGCCGCGGCATGGGCCACGGGGCACGCTTCGGCTTCTTCGGCGGCGACGAGCTCGCAACGTTCCTCGGCACTACCGCCGATGAACTGCGCACCGAGATGCAGGGCGACGGCGCCACCCTGGCGACGGTCGCCGAGGCGCACGGCAAGAGCCGCGACGAGCTGAAGGCGTTCCTCACCGAGCAGATCACGGCTCACCTGGACGAGGAAGTGGCCGACGGCCGGCACACGCAGGAGGAAGCCGACCAGAAGTTGGCCGACTTCACGGCGAACCTGGACGCCATGATCGACGGCACGATGCCCCAGGGCGGCCCCGGCATGCACCACGGCGGCTTCGGCGGCTTCGATGGCGTCCCGCCCTCCGATGGCACAACCCCCGAGTCCGGCACCTCATCGTCCGGTGCCAGCGAGAGCTGACGCCCGGCGGGAGGACCGCGGTCCGGGCGGGCGAGGTGGTCCCACAACCCCTCGCCCGCCTACGTGACAACACGTGAGAAGCGAGTCACAGTAACCTCAGCTACCAGGGAGCGAACACCGTGGACAACGATGACGTACAAGTAGGACGCCTGCTCTCCCGCCGCGAGGTCCTCGCGATGATGGGCGCGACGAGCCTGGCGATCCTCGTCGGCTGCTCGTCTGACGAGGACGCCGCGACCACACCGACCGCCCGCGCCGCCAACACGGCCGCGTCTGGCGCCACGGCTGTCGCCAGCCCCACGCAGGCCAGCGCCTCCGCCGCGACGACAACGGCGCCCGCGTGCGTCGTGCGACCAGCACTCACCGAGGGCCCGTACTTCGTCGACGAGAAGATCAACCGCTCGGACATCCGCTCCGACCCCTCGGACGGCAGCGTGAAGGACGGCACTACGCTGGCCCTGACATTCAACGTGTTCACCATCAGCGACCGCTGCACGCCGCTCGAAGGCGCGACCGTCGACGTCTGGCACTGCGATGCTGCCGGTGTGTACTCGGGCGTCGACGACCCGGGGTTCTCGACCGTCGGCCAGAAGTTCCTGCGCGGCTACCAGCTCACCGACGCCAGCGGCCAGGCGAAGTTCGTCACCATCTACCCCGGCTGGTACCAGGGCCGCACCGTCCACATCCACTTCAAGATCCGCACCGACGCGGACGGCCAGTCCTACGAGTTCACGTCGCAGCTCTTCTTCGACGACGCCTTCACCGACCAGGTGTACGCCGGCGAGCCCTACGCCGCGAAGGGCGAACGCACCCTCCGCAACGACGGCGACGGCATCTTCCAGCAGAGCGGCGGCCAGCTCACGCTGGCGACGAGCCAGGTGTCAGACGGCTACGCCGCCACCTTCGACATCGGCCTCCAGATGACATGATGGGGGAGCAGTCGTCGGCGGGTGTAGAGAGCCTGGCGACGGTGGGGATCTCGCCGTTGTCCCAACAAAGACCAGCGTCGAATCTCACCGAGATGGGCCCTGAGGCCCGGTGAACGCAAAGCGGCCCTTGACCTCCCGGTTGAGATAGGCGCCCTTCGACTCGGCTGCCAGTAGGTCATCGAACACCCGGGCGTCGACATCGAGGTAGATGTACGTTTCGCCCGACTCCCGAAATCTGACATGGAGCCGGCGAGCCTCGTCGTCATACGCCACAGCCTCAATGCTGGAGGAGTCGACCGGGATCATCTCGGGCACGTGGCTCATCTCCTCTCGAGGGCCACCAATGCCACTGCGGCAACGATAGCGGATCCGCTCGCTTGGATGGCCCTCCCGCAACCCCTACCCTCCCAACCAATACGACCAGGGACCAGGGACCAGCCAGAACATTATGCCTTTCATCACCGTCCGTGGCGTGAGCCTC
>DATECV010000089.1:0-3425 GCA_035286725.1 Dehalococcoidia bacterium
CGATCTGCCGGCGAGCGCATCACTGACCGAACTCCTAGACCGGCTCCACCGGGCCGAGGCCGTCGTGACGCTGCTGAAGGCTGGCTACTCGCCAGGACGCAACCCGGTCGGTCTGTTGACCTGGGAAGCGCCGTCCCGGTAGGCGCGCTCAGCCGCGTGAGACGGAGGAGCGTCGGGCAGATCAGCACTCTAATTCTAGAATTATTACGTAATCCCACACCCCAAAACTGCCAAACGAATTTAACCTGTCAAGTAAGAGCCTGTACTGAGTGACAGCGCCGCGTGGGTGTTCCCGTGGCCGCTGATATACTACCGGCGAAGGGAGGCTGCTCTTGGCCGTCCGTATCGTCACCGATAGCACCGCCGACATGTCCCCTCACCTGGCGCGTGAGCTGGGCGTGTCCGTCGTGCCGCTCAGCGTCATCTTTGGCGACGAGGTGTTCAAAGAAGGCATCCAGATCGGCCACGACCTCTTCTACGACAAGCTCGTGCGCAGTAAGGTCCTGCCCACGACGTCCGCCCCCTCCGTCGGCGACTTCCTCGAGGTCTACGAGCCGCTGCTTGCGGAGACGGACGAGATCGTCTCGATTCACCTCTCGTCCAAGCTCTCCGCGACGTACAACAACGCCCTGCAGGCGGCCCAGCAGCTTTCGGAGCGCGGCGCCCGCATCGAGGTCGTCGATTCTCAACTGGTGTCGCTGGGCATGAGCTTCGTCGTCGCCGCGGCCGCCAGGGCCGCGACCGGCGGGGCCGGATGCGATGAGATCAAGACGATCGTCGAAGGCATTGTCCCCCGCGTGCGCATTCTCGTTGTGCTGGACACGCTGGAGTACGTGCGGCGCGGCGGGAGGATCGGCCGGGCGCGGGCGTTCCTGGGGAATATGCTACGGGTCAAGCCGCTCCTCTACATCCGCGACGGAGAGGTGCATCCGGGCGAGCGCGTGCGCACGAAGGCGCAGGCGCTGGAACGCGTCTTCCAGATCGTGACGTCCTATCCCCGCGTCGTCGAAGCGGCGGTCGCCTACTCCACCAACCCGCAGGAGGCGGAGGAGGTGAGCAGGCGGCTGCGAGAGGCGATGCCCGGGGTGGCGGTGAGCATGGCGAGGCTGGGGCCGGTGATCGGCGTTCACGGCGGCCCCGGCGTTCTGGGTGTGGGTGTGCTGGAGGGTGAAGAGTAACCGCTTGACCGGTGCCGCGGACGGGCTGCGCAAAGTCTTGGAGTTGGAGCGCCGCCGCAAGTTCGCCGATACCGCCGTCCTGGGCGGGCTGGACCAGTACCTCCTCCATTTCGCGCGGGAGAACGGAGTGTCGCCCGAGCACCGCTTCTCGCGCGTGCTGCAGGCGCTGCCTCCCGGAGGCTATCGCGCCCTGCACCCTGTCCAGCGGCGCCGTGTCGTCGTCGAGCTGCTAAGCGCCGTCGAGGCCAACCCGCCCGCCGCGACTGACGGCGCCGCGCGCATCGTTGAGTTCCCGCAGAAACTCCCCTCTCCCGCGCACGAGACACCTGTTCGCCGTGGTAGACGTGCCGGGGGTGAGGGATCCAGGCCGCGCCCGCCTGCGGCCGTCAAGCCGGCCTCCCCCCGGCCCGAGCCGCCGGCGACCACCATCGTCGGCACACTCAGCTCGCCGGTAACGGTGCTGAAGGGCGTCAGCAAGGCGATGGCCGGCAAGCTCGGGCGTCTTGGCGTCACGACGGTCGAGGACTTCCTCTTCCAGTTCCCGGTTCGCTACGACGAATACCCTCCCGCCCAGCCGATCGGACGCCTGCGGCCCGGCGCGCACCACACGATCATCGGCGAGGTCTGGTCCGCGGGTGAATCTGTGCTCGGCGGGCGCAAGAGGGTGGGCGAAGCGATCGTCAGCGATAAGACCGGCAGCATCCGCGTCATCTGGTGGTCTGGGCCCTGGTTTGCGAAGCGGCTGCACGAAGGCCAGCGCGTCGCCTTCAGCGGCAAGGTGACGGCGTACAAGGGCAGGCTCCAGATGGACACCCCTGACATCGAGGACCCGGACGACCTGTCCCTGCGGACGCGGCGAATCGCGCCGGTGTACCGGAGCACGAAGGGGCTCGAGCAGGACGTCATACGCTCGCTCAAGCAGCAGGCGGTGCGCGCCTTCGCGGGCAAGCTCAAGGACGGACTGCCCGACGCGCTGTGCGCGCGCCTTCGTATGCCGCCCGCGCCGGACGCGATGCGCCAGGTTCACGAGCCGGACTCGTTGGAGAGCGCGGAGGCGGCCACCCGCCGCTTCGGCTTGGAGGAGTTGCTCATCGTGGAGCTTGGCGTTATCAAGCGGCGTCGCGAATGGCAGGCGGCGGGCGGGGCACCGGCGCTCGATCTGTCAGAGGCAGTGCGCGGCGGGTTCATCGAATCGCTCCCCTTCGCACTCACCCCTGCGCAGCGGCGAGCGATCGACGCTGTCCTTGCCGACATTGGCCGTGACGTACCGATGGCGCGGCTGCTCGAGGGCGACGTCGGTAGCGGTAAGACCGTCGTCGCCGCGGCGGCGCTGCTCGCGGCGGTGGCGGGCGGCTGCCAGGGCGCGATCATGGCGCCGACGGAGATCCTGGCGGAGCAGCACTTCAAGACGTTCTCGCAGCTCCTCTCGCCGGGCAGCGCGCCGGCGGACGGCGTCTGGTTCCAGGAGACGGGCCCCGGCTATCTGACGCTGCGCCCGCCGTATCTCGACCGCCCCGTCAATGTCGCTCTGCTGCGCGGGAGCCTGAGGGCCGCCGAGAAGTCCATTGTAAGGGAGGCCATTGCGCGCGGCGACGTCGATATCGCTGTCGGCACGCACGCTCTCATCCAGGGCGACGTCGAGTTCAACCGGCTGGCGCTGGCGGTCGTCGACGAGCAGCACCGGTTCGGCGTCGAGCAGCGCGCGGCGCTGCGCGAGAAGGGCGGCACGCCGCACGTTCTCGTGATGACGGCGACGCCAATTCCGCGCACCCTTGCACTCACCGTCTACGGCGACCTCGACATAACGGTGCTGGACGAGATGCCGCCCGGGCGGCCGGAGGTGAAGACGTATCGCGTCCCGCCCCGCCAGCGCGAGAGCGCGTACAAATTCGTGCGCAACAAGGTTGCCGAGGGACGCCAGGCCTACGTCATCTGCCCGCTCGTGGAGGAGTCGGAGACGGTCCAGACGAGAGCGGCTGTCCAGGAGTACGAGCGGCTGGCGCGGGACGTGTTCCCGGACCTGCGTCTGGGTTTGCTGCACGGGCGCATGACGCCGGGTGAGAAGGACGCGGCGATGCGCGCCTTCCGCGACGGCGAGCTCGACATCCTCGTCTCGACCGCGGTCGTGGAAGTGGGGATTGACGTGCCGAACGCGACGGTGATCCTGATCGAGGGGGCGGACCGCTTCGGGCTGACGCAGCTCCACCAGTTCCGGGGCCGCGTCCGCCGCAGCGAGATGCAGTCCAC
>DATECV010000090.1:0-17364 GCA_035286725.1 Dehalococcoidia bacterium
GAGGAGCACCGCGATGAAGATGTGGACGAGACTGGGGATCGGCGTGGCGGCGATCGCGCTGGCCATCGCGGCGGGCACGGGGGCCTATGCGATGCGCGGCGAGCGCGACGGGAGCCCGAAAGGCGCGACGCAGGAGAGAGGAGCCGACCAGAAGCGGTCAGCGGACGAGGCACCCGGCGCCCTCGCGTTGTGCGTCGAGGACGTGCCGGACTGTAATGACATGATTGTCGTGTCCGAAGACGACGCGGCCCGATGCGCCGAGGACGCGGAGACGTGCATCGATACTCCCTGCGAGGGCGGGCCCGCCGTGGATTGCATCGCGCCGGAAGCCTCGGGCGCGTGCTACACGCTGGACACGGATCCCATCACGACGCGCTGCGTCGACACCGGCTGCGCGCGGCCGCTCCCCATCGAGCCGGCGCCCGACGACCTGCCGATGCCCGACGCACCGGCGAGCGGCGCCGAACCAGCGACGGGCGAAGCAGGCGGCGCGATCGGCACGGGTTGCCTGGGTGAAGACCCTTGCTCGATCAGCTCCGAGATGAAGTGCCTGCCGCCCGACTGCGCCATCTCGTCCGACGGGACGATCACGTGCCCCGAGCCGGTGCCCTGCGACATCCCGGCCGTCGATGCGACACCGATCGTGATCGAACCGGACGCTACAGCGGTCTCGGAAAGCGAGGACCCGGCAACGGACGAGCCAGCGTTAGCGGCGGAACCCTGCGTAGTCGACCCTTGCCTCGGGAACGACCCGACTGCGGGCATCCCCGCGAACTGCCCGCCGCTGTGCGAGCCGCCGGCCGCGCCCGACGGTTCGACGGTGCCCGCCGTGCCCTGCTCGTCGCCCTGCGAGCAGCCGGATCCGGAGAGTCTGGTGCACCCATGCGCGCCTGTCGAACCGTGCGCGTCGCCCGACCGGCTGGCAACCGAGCCGGAGGGAGAGAAGGAAGAGTGCGCACCCGCCGGCGGCGGTACATCCGGATCATCCTCGAGCGGGATAGGCATCGTGGAACCGGTGGAGCCGATCCAGTAGCGCGCGACCGTCGAAGGAAGAAAGGAGCGCCCTCGCAACAGTGCGAGGGCGCTCTTCTTTCGATTCGTGGCATGCGGCCGGGGACTACTGACCCAGGCCGGGGATCTCCGTGATCGGGTACGGAGGCTCGAAGTCGCTATCGCTGACGTCCTCCTCGACGGACTTGGCCGTGAAACTGCCTCCGGCACTCGAATCGACGGACAGCAGCACGCCGTCGTCAGTGAGGCAGGCGACACTCGTCTCGTTCGTGTCCTTGTCGAGGACCGTGTAGCACGTGGCGTCGTGTCCGGCGATCTCAGCGTCTTCCTTGCTCTGGACCTCGACGTTGCCGGTGCCGATCTCGCCGAACGAGTCAACCAGCGACCCGACCGGGTTGGTGGGGTCATCCGTCGAACTCTTCACGCAGACGCCGGCGGAGGTGTCTTCGCCCACAATTGCGCCGAGACCGGCCGCCGCTTCGCCCGAAAAGCAGAGGTAGGAGTCGGTGGCGGTCTGGATGAAGGAGCCCTCGAAGGGTTCGCCATCCTGCTCGCTCTTGATGTCGAAGCGGATCTTGTCCGTGCCGTCCTTGGCGATCGTGATCTCGCCGTTGCCCAGGCCGGCGGCGTCCCCGCTGATCTCGTACGTCACCTTGAACGTAGCCTCGGCGAACTTCTCGGCGAGGGCCTGCAGCTCGGCCGAGCCGCCCGCGCCGTCGCCGTTGTCATCGCCATCGTCTTCGGTGGGTTCGGACTCCGCAGTCTCGCTGCCGCCGTCCGCGGTGGTCTTCTGCGCAACGGGCGTCGTGTCGCCGTCTCCGCCGTCGCCGTTGTCATCGCTGTCGCTTCCACACGCCGCGAAAGCGAGCACGCCTGCCGCCAAGAGTGCCGCAAGCGCCATCCATCGGGTACTACGCATTCGGTCTCCTACTCCTTCTCCACTACTTCCCGTCCCGACACCAGCGGGCACTATACACGAGCGTGTCCGCGGTCGGGCCTTGGCGTTCGTCTCATTCATCCGTACCATAGCCGCGGCCTGAACTGGCCGCCCGGACGTTGCGAGCGCGCAACAATCTGCCGCGATTCGAATCACAGAAGAGGCGACGATGAAGCTGGAGACGCTGGTCAGCACGACAGCCTTGCGCAGGGAGCCGTGGACGCGAAACGCGCGGAAGCCCTGGGGTACGATGGCGTGCTGACGCCCGAGACGGGCCACGATCCCTTCGCCACGTACGACGAACTGGTACCCAAGTTGCTGAAACACTATGGGGGCGTGACGACCCGCGCCGCGCTGGAGCTGCCCGCGCGCACGCCGCAGGAAGAGGCGACCGCCCGCCGGATCATCACGGAGTTGCAGTCCGCATAGGCGCGCGCCACGTGTCGGATTCGTCGGCCAACCTCGATGGGACATGACAATGCGACCGGAGGGAGCCGGGGGAGGCGTCCTCGCGGCCGCACGGCCAGTGGGCGACAATGCCCGTCACTCGTCAGCGGCTGTATGATCTCACGGCATGTCAAGCGCCCGCACGGTGCGAGGCGAGGAGCCGGACAAATGACGAGCCACAGAGACGGCGTGTCGATCAGGAGGGCCGTGCCGGCGGATATTCCGCGCATGGCGGAGCTGATCGCGGGCGCCACCCTGCCGCCCCTCTTCATCGCCGAGTTCCTGGATGGCTTCGCGGTCGGTGAGCGCAACGGAGACGTTGTCGGCTGCGGCGGGATCGAGATGTATGGGACGAGCGCGGTGATCCGCAGCATCGTCGTCGACGAGCGCATGCGTGGGACGGGCCTGGGACGGCGCCTGTCGGAATTGTTGATGGCCGACGCCCGGGCCGCGGGGGCGACGGACCTGTACCTGTTCACGGCGGACGCGCACGACTTCTGGCAACACCTCGGGTTCGCGGATATCACGTTCGACGACTGGAAACCGGAGGCTCGGGTGAACTGGCAGTTTCAGTTCCTTTCGCAGAACGCGGAACTGGTCGGTGGCGGCATCTTCACGATGTGGCGGGCCGCGTGAGTGCGCGGTTCACGGTGCGCCTGACGCCCCGCGGGGGCCGTGATGCGATCGACGGGTGGGATGGGGACACGCTGCGGGTGCGCGTATCCGCCGCGCCCACGGACGGGAAGGCCAACGACGCCCTCGTGCGCCTGCTGGCGAAGGCGCTGGGGCTCGCGCCCTCGCGGCTGGCCATCGTGAGCGGCGCGTCGAGCAGGACGAAGATCATCGAAGCTGAAGGACTGTCGCTCGACGATGTACGCACACGAACAGGGTGAGGCGGCGCAGTCACCGAACCACGAAGGATGTGTTATCGCCGGGGAAGACGCATGGTGAAGGTGCTGCCGCGGCCGGCGCGCGACTCGACGGACACGGTGCCCTCGTGCGCCAGCGCGATGTGCTTCACGATGGCGAGGCCCAGGCCGATGCCGGCGCCGCCGCGGCCGCGGTCCGCCTTGTAAAAGCGCTCGAACACGCGTCCCTGCTGCTCCGCGTCGATGCCGATGCCGGTGTCGCTGACGCTGATCGCCACGTTGCCGTCCGTCGCTTCCGCCGACAGCGTGACGCTGCCGCCGGGCGCGGTGAACTTCAAGGCGTTCGCCACGAGGTTCCCCAGCGCGCGCTCCAACCGCTCCGCATCGCCGATGATCGGGAGGGGCCCGGCGGGCACTTCGGCGGACAGCGTCAGGCCCGCGCGCTCCGCCTGCTGACCGAAGCGGCGCACGGTGTCGGTGATGAGCGCCGAGGCGTCGATCTGGGCGAAGTGCATCGGCGCCGCGCCGGACTCGATGCGCGACAGCTCGAGCAACTCCTCGACGAGCTGTGTCATGCGGTCGGTCTCTCGCTGAATATGACCGAGGAACTCCTGTGCGGCCTCGGGCTCGTCCAGCGCACCTTCCTGCAGCGTCTCGGCCGCGGCACGGATGCCGGCGAGCGGCGTGCGCAGCTCGTGCGAGACGTTGCTGATGAAGTCGCGGCGCATACCCTCCATCCGCCGCACCTCTGTCAGGTCGTGGAACACCGCGAGCGCCGCCCAGCGACCCGCGCCCTCGATGGGGACGGCGGTGGCCTGGAGCCAGCGCTGCGCCTGACCGTAGGCGACCACGCGGACGCTGCGCTCGCCGCTGCGCGCGGCTGCGATCACCAACTCATTGAGGTCGTGGTCTCGCACGGCTTCGATAAACGGGCGCCCCATCGCGCCTTCACCGACGGCGGGGAAGAGGTGACGGGCGGCATCGTTGAGGTAGACGACGTCGCCGTCGGTATCGACGGCGACAGTGGCGTCGCTGCTGGCGTTCAGCAGCGCTTCGAGCTGCGCGCGCTCCTGCGTCAGCGCACCGACGATCCGGCCGAAGGAGTCGGCCGCGGTATTCAGGGCCGACGCGAGCCCGGCGAACTCGTCGTCGCTCACTTCCACGCGGGCGCCGAAGTCCCCGGCGCTGAGGCGGCGTGCCCCACCGGTCAGGTCGTCGACCCGCCGAAGACGCGGGGCGTAGAGCAGGACCGTGATTCCGGCGATGGCGGTGCTGGCGGCGAAGAACGCAATCCAGGCGGCCCAGGCTCCGCCTGCGGCGACACGCACGATGAAGAGCGAGACGCCCTCAATCGCCACGTAGAGCGAGACGGCGCCGACGATGAAGCCCCGGAGGCGGGGCGATCTAGCGGACGAATTTGTAGCCAACACCACGCACCGTGAGGATGTGCCGGGGCTGGGCCGGCTTCTCCTCCAGCTTCTCACGCAACCAGCGGACATGGACATCGACGGTTCGGCTGCCGCCGAAGAAGTCGTAACCCCACACGTTCTCGAGGAGCTGCTCGCGGCTGAAGACCTGACCGGCGTTCTTGGCGATGAAGAACAGCAGGTCGAACTCCTTGGGCTTCAAGACCACTTCCCGGCCCTTGCGATGCACGGCCCGCCCGCGCACGTCCAGCACGATCTCGTCCACGACGATCTTCGACGCATCCTCGGCGGCCTCGCGGCCTCCGGAGCGGCGGAGCAGAGCGCGGACCCGCGCCATGAGCTCGCGCATGCTGAAAGGCTTCGTCAGGTAGTCGTCGGCGCCCATTTCCAGGCCGACGACCTTGTCGAACTCCTCGCTCTTCGCCGTCAGCATGAGGATGGGCACGTCGGAGTCGGCGCGCACGCGCCTACAGACCTCCAATCCGTCCATCTTGGGAAGCATGAGGTCGAGGACGATGACGTCAGGGTGGTCGCGACGCGCGACCTGCAGCCCTTCGAGCCCGTCGGCAGCGGAGACGACGTTGAATCCGTTCTTGCGGAGGTTGTACGAGAGCGTGGAGGCGAGGCTCGCCTCGTCCTCGACGACGAGGACGGTCTTGGCCGCGTTTTGCGTCGCAGGGGTCTGTGCGGTCATACGTTCCATCGCCCAGAGGGCGCGCGGCTAATAGCGGGAGACGTTTATCTCCTCCAGCTCTCCGGTGACCATGAAGATCACGCGCTCGCAGATGTTGGTGACGCGGTCAGCGATGCGCTCCAGGTTGTGGCAGGTCCAGATCAGGTAGGTCACGCGCTCGATGTCCTGCGGCGTGCGGATGATCTCCTGAATGAGCGCGCGGTAGGAGGCGTCGTAGAGCGCGTCGACCTCGTCGTCCTCGTCGCAAATGCGGCGGGCGGCCGCGTCGTCGCGCTCTACGAATGCCGTGAGGCTGCTGCGGAGCATGCCGGCCGCTTTCTCCCCCATGAGCATGATGTCACCGATGGGGCCGGTCAGCGGCTCCTCGCCCAGCATGAGGTTGATACGGGCGATGCCCTCGGCGTGGTCGGCCATGCGCTCCAGTTCGTTCGAGATGAACAGGATCGCGACGACGATGCGCAGGTCGGCGGCCATAGGCCCCTGCAGCGCGATGGTGTGGATGCACTTCTCCTCGATCTCGTAGCGCTTCTTATTGATGGCGACGTCGTCGTTCACGACGGTGTTCGAGAGAGCAGTGTCGCGCGTACGGAGCGAGTCGATGGACCGCTGGACGGCCTTCTCGACCATGCTGCCCATGATGAGGACGTCCTCCTGCATCTCGCGCAGCTTCTTTTCAAAAAGTTCCCGCGTCATGGCCGGCCCCCTAACCGAAGCGCCCGGTGATGTAGTCCTCGGTTCGCTTGTCCTTCGGCGTTGTAAACAGCGAGTCGGTATCGCTGAATTCGACGAGCTCTCCAGCACGATCCGGGCGCATCATGAGGAACGCAGTGTAATCGGCCACGCGGGCCGCCTGCTGCATGTTGTGTGTGACGATGACGATTGTGTAGTCCTTCGCCAGTTCCCGCATCAGGTCCTCGATCTTCAGTGTGGCGATGGGGTCGAGCGCGCTGCAGGGCTCGTCCATGAGGATGATTTCGGGCTGAGTCGCCAGGGCGCGCGCGATGCAAAGTCGCTGCTGCTGGCCGCCCGACAACGCCAGCCCGCTCTGCTTCAGCTTGTCCTTCACGTCATCCCACAAAGCGGCCCGCCGCAGGGAGCTCTCGACCAGCTCCGCCATATTCACCTTCATGCCGTTGACGCGTGGCCCGAAGGCGATGTTTTCGTAGATCGATTTCGGGAAGGGGTTCGGCTTTTGGAACACCATGCCAATCCGCCGGCGCACCTCGACCGGGTCTACGTCCTTCGCGTAGAGATCGAGACCGTGGTAGAGCATCTCACCTTCGCCGTGAAACGACGGGACGAGGTCGTTCATGCGGTTGATACAGCGCAACAGCGTGCTCTTGCCGCAGCCGGAGGGCCCGATGAGCGCGGTGATTTTCCGCTCCGGGATCTGGAAGGAAACATCGTGGAGGGCGCGAAACGACCCGTAGTACGACGAGAAGTTCCGGACCTCGATGATAGCTTTGCCGTCGAGCCGGGCGACGCGCTCCGCGGCGGGCAAGTATTCGGTGGTCAGCCGTTCCTCCGTCAGGGTTTGCACGTTGTCAGGAGCTCTCAACATACCGTACCTGCTTCCGGGTTGCTCATCGCTAGTCGTGCCGCCGGAACCGCTCGCGGATCACGGCCGCGACCAGGTTCAGGCTGAGGATCGCCACCATCAGCACGATAATGGCTGCCGCCGCGTTCTCACGGAACGCCTCCTGGGGCCGGATGGTCCAGTTGTAGATCTGCACGGGCACGGTGGTGAAATCGTCCCCGAGCGGTGGTGGCGTGACGAACGGCGGAGAGTCGGTCGGGCTCAGGCCGGTGTTGTCGAACGAGATGAAGGTGAACGCACCGATCATGATCAGTGCGGCCGTTTCACCCGCGGCACGCGACACCGCCAGAATCATCCCAGTCATGATCCCGGGCATGGCGCCGGGAATCACATGGTGCCGGACGGTCTGCCAGCGCGTCGCCCCCAGCGCCAGCGCTCCCTCGCGGATACTGGGCGGCACCTGCCGGATCGCCTCCTGCGACGCGATCACCGTCATCGGCAAGATCATCAGGGTCAGCGTCAGTGCGCCGGCCAGGATACTGGGACCAAGACCCATCAAACGCACGAACACGGCGAGACCCAGGATGCCGTAAATGATGCTGGGCACCCCGGCGAGGTTGGCCAGGTTCAATTTCACGATCGTGAGCAGTTTGTTCCGCGGCGCGAACTCCTCGATCCAGACCGCCGTGCCGATGGCGATTGGAATGGCGAGAATCACCGTCGTGCCCAGGATCCAGGCCGAGCCCAGGATGGACGAGCGGAGGCCCGCCCGTTCGGCGAAGCGCGAGGGGTAGCTGGTCAGGAAACCCCAGCTCAGGCGATCCCATCCCTTCGCGATCGTCTCGTAACCCAGGTACACGAGCACGGCGACGCCCGAGAGCGTGGCCGCCAGCAGCACGTACCGCGAAAGACGCGAGACAGCCTGACGCCTGGCGACCGAACCGGTTGCCCGCAACGTGGTGGGCGATGAGGGAGTGAGATAGTCGCTGTGAAGCGCCACTACTCGTACGCCTCCCGGAACCGGTTGACGACGATCTGCGCGCCAACGTTCAGCAGCAGGGTCATCATGAACAGCATCGCGCCGACGGCAAAGATCGACTGGTAGTCGATCGTTCCGCGAGCCGCGTCGCCGAGACCAACCTGCAACATATAGCCCGTCATCGTCTGGATGCTCTCCAGCGGCGAGAGGGTGAGATTCGGCGTCGAGCCTGCCGCGATGGCGACGATCATCGTCTCGCCCACCACCCGGGCGATCGCCAGCAGCACGGAGGCCACGACGCCGGAGAGCGCGGCCGGCAGCACCACCCGCAGCGCGACTTCCATCCGCGTGGCCCCCAGCGCGTATGCCGCCTCTCGCAGGTCCCGCGGGACGTTGGCCATCGCATCCTCGGAGATCGAAGCGATGGTGGGGAGGATCATCACGGCCATCATCAAGCTGGCGCCCAGGCTGTTGAAGAACGAGATCTCGTCGCCCAGCAGCGGTCTCAGGATGTCTTGCGTGACCACGGTGAGGGCGAAGTAGGCGTAGACGACGGTCGGAACGCCGGCAAGGGCCTCCAGGAGTGGTTTCAGCAGCTTACGCGTGTTCGGGTGCGCGTACTCGCTGAGGTAGATGGCGGCGGCAAGGCCCACCGGCAGCGCGAACACCAGCGACCAGAACACCACGTTCACGGTACCGGCGACCAGCTCCCAGATACCGTATGTCACCGGCTTGAACAGCGGCTGCCAGTTCGTCTCCAGGAAGAATTGGCGCAGGGTAACCTCCTCGAAGAAGGACAGCGTCTCCTCGAAGAGCACGAACACGATGGCAAGCGTCGTGATCAGGGAAACCGTCGCGCAGGCGATGAGCGAAAGCTCGATTGCCTTTTCGCCGAGATGGCGCATGGGCTTACGCCGAAGGTCCAGCGCGGGCCGGCCGGGTGTCGAAGGGATTGCGGTCATCTGGTTCGATCCGTACTGGGGACGAGACCGCCCACAGGTGGCAGGGTCCGCTGATGATAGCGGGCGGCAGGTTGAATCGCTTCCTGCCGCCCGCTGGCGTTCGATGCGGCGGCGTCCGTGTTTATGGCAGGTAGGGTTCCAGCTTGGCGACTTGCTCGGCCAGCAGGTCGTCCGGCATGGGCACGTAGCCGACTTCCTCGGTCAACTGGTTGGCGTTCTCCAGGTAGAAGTTCACGAAGCCAAGGACCTCAGGCTTCTCGGCGAGGATGCTGCCGTCCGTGTAGATAAAGAGCGGCCGGCTCAATGGCGCGTAGGAGCCGCTCAGCGCGTTCTCCAGCGAAGGCTCGACGCAGCCTTCACCACCATCCACGGCGATCGCCTTGAGGTTCTGGCCGGCTTCCTGGAAGTAGGCGAACCCGAAGTAGCCGAGCCCATTCGAGTCACCTTCAACGCCCTGGGCAAGTACGTTGTCGTCCTCCGATGCCGTTCCATCGCCCGTGTGTGAAGCGTTCTCATCGACACCTTCGATGATCGCCTCCACGAAGTAGTCGAACGTGCCGGAATCGGTGCCCGGGAAGAATCGCACGATATCTTCGGCCGGGTAGGAGGGATCGATCTCGTTCCAGGCGCTGATCTGCCCGGTGAAGATGTCGTGCAACTGCTGCACGGTCAGACACTCGAGGAAGCTGTTCTCAGGGTTGGCCACAATGGTGAGAGCATCGATGGCCACCTGCAACTCCACGATCTCGGCGCGGTTCGCGCCTTCGCACGCTGCCACCTCGTCGTCCTTGATCGGACGAGACGCATCGCTGACCTGGATCTCGCCGCGACAGAACTTCTCGAAACCACCGCCCGTGCCCGAGAACGCGACGTTCACACGGACGCTGGACGCCACGCTCCGAAACTCCTCCGCCACCGCCTCCGAGATCGGGAAGACGGTCGAGGAGCCGTCGACGCGAATCTGGCCGCTCAGCGAGCCGTAATCGATCTCGCCGCCCCCTCCCGCAGGAGTCGTCGGCGAAGCCCCCGCCGGAGCCGTCCCACCGGGCACTGTCGTCGGCGTCGAATCGTCGTCATCGCTGCCGCAAGCCCCGAATGCGACGACACTAATCGCAGCCAGTCCCGCCGCGAGAGCCAGGAGCCTCTTACTCCTCCATGCATTGCGCATCACGGGTATTCCCACTCCTTCTCCTAACAAGGCCCGGCCTTCCAAGCCTTCCGTTACGCCACCATGAGACACCACCAGACTATGGCCGGCCGTTTAACGCGCCGTTAACAGCGGTTAAGGGAGGGTAAAGATGCGCTTGCGGCGGATTCAGTGTGTTAACGGGACGCGGAGGGCAGCGAGAGCACGTCCCACGCCGGCACGCCGGCCGGCCCAGGTCAATGGTGGTTCCGCAATCTGGCGGCGGCCGCCAAAGCCGAGTCCGCGTAGTATGTAGGCATGAAGCCGCGAACCAGCCGCACCCACGTCCTCGGCGGACTCGCCTTAATCGTCCTGGCGGCCGGGGCGACGCTCGCCGGCTGTCCCCAGCCCAACGGGTATCGAGCCGTGCCCGTGGTCCCGCAGGCGGACTACGACGTGATGCTGGGCATGCACTGGATTCCGGGCGACACGGAGCACGTCGTCATCGTCACCAAGTCCGGGGTCATCTGGCGGGTCAACACTGTCGATCCCGCCGAAGAGCCGACCGTATACCTCGACATCCAGGACAGGCTCATCCCACGGCCGAACGGTGAAGAGGGGCTGCTGGGGCTGGCCTTCGCTCCGGATTACGCGTCGAGCGGCACGTTCTACGTACACTACACGGCGCTTGGCGACTACCCCATCCGGGGAGACGGCCAGGCGCGCAAAGGCGTGATCAGCAGGTTCATCGCCAACGGCGCGGCAGCCGACCCCTCGACGGAGCACATCCTGCTGGAGCAGCGGCAGCCGTACACGAACCACAACGGCGGCGCGCTGGCTTTCGGGCCGGACGGCTACCTGTACGTGGCCTTCGGCGACGGCGGCAGCGCGGGCGATCCGGAAGGCAACGGCCAAAACCTCAAGAGCCTGCTGGGGAAGATCCTGCGGCTCGACGTGTCAGGCGTCGACTACACCGTGCCGCCCGACAATCCGTTCGTGGCCACGCCGGGGGCGCGCACCGAGGTCTGGGCATACGGGCTACGTAATCCCTGGCGCATCGCGTTCGATCCCGCGACCGGCGCGCTGTGGGCGGCCGACGTGGGACAGGGCGAGGTCGAGGAGATCGACATCATCGTGAAAGGCGGTAACTACGGCTGGAACCGCCTCGAAGCGTCGCGGTGTTACAACGCCGACACCTGCGACGCCTCGGGAACCATCGCGCCTGTGGCGGAGTACACGCACGAGTTCGGATGCGCGGTCACCGGCGGGTACGTGTACCACGGCGCCACGCTGCCGGAGCTTCAGGGCTGGTACGTCTTCGGCGACTTCTGCAGCGGCCGGGTGTGGGGCGTGAACGCCGAACGTCCCGGCGCGATCATCCCGCTGGCCGATACCGGCCTTCAGATCACGTCGTTCGCGGAGGCGCCGGATGGCGAGCTGTACCTCGTGACGTTCAACAACTCGGTCCAACAGCTGGTCCGTAAGTAATGCGGGAGGCGGC
Organism: Dehalococcoidia bacterium; assembly: GCA_035286725.1. Lineage (GTDB taxonomy): Bacteria > Chloroflexota > Dehalococcoidia > DSTF01 > JACRBR01 > JACRBR01. The sequence continues at coordinate 11,491 of DATECV010000090.1, forward strand.
GTGAGGGGACCTGTGAAATGGGCCGTCTGTTCGGCGGTTGTTCTGGCATTCCTGGCGGGCTGCAATGGCTCCGGCGACGGTGACAAGGGGACGGCCTCGCCGTCGGCGGTTGTCGCCGCTTCGGGGACGAGCGTCCCCGCAAAGGGAACGGCGGCGCCCGCGAACACGCCCACCGCGCCGCCTGCTCCCGACGTCGTGGCCGACGGGTATGCCACGGAACCGGCGTTTCCCCAGCTCGACTTCGACCGGATGATCGAGATCGCCTTGATACCCGGCGATGACGGGCACGGGGTGGTCGTAACGCAGGGTGGACGGGCGTGGCGCTTCAGCCTGACGGACACCACCGAGGCTCCGGCGGTCTTCCTCGACATTCGCGACCGTATCATCTCGGATGCCGGCAACGAAGAGGGACTGCTGGGGATCGCATTCCCGCCGGACTTCCAGCAGACGCGGCGGTTCTATGCGTACTACAGCGGTGGCCCGCCGCGACAGAACATCCTCTCACGCTTTCTGGCGTCCGGCGATGCGGGCGATCCGGCCTCCGAGCAGATCTTGATCGCACAGGACGACCCATTCTCCAACCACAACGGCGGAGGGCTGGAGTTCGGCCCCGACGGCTACCTGTACCTGGGGATCGGCGACGGGGGCTCGGGCGGCGACCCGCAGGACAACGGCCAGGACACGAACATCCTGCTCGGCAAAATCCTGCGGCTCGACGTCTCGGGGGACGCGTACACGGCCCCACCGGACAATCCGTTCGCGGCCGGCGGCGGTCGAGCCGAGATTTTCGCGTACGGATTCCGCAACCCATGGCGCATCACCTTCGACCGCGAGACGGGCGACCTGTGGGCCGGGGACGTCGGTCAGGGTGAGCGCGAGGAGGCCGACCTGGTCACCCTGGGCGGCAACTACGGCTGGAGCATCGTCGAAGGAGACCAGTGCTTCAAGCCGCGCGAGGGCTGCGACATGAGCGGCCTGGCGCCGCCCCGCGCCGTCTACGGCACGGGCGATGCCGGGAACTGCTCTGTCACCGGCGGCTATGTGTATCGCGGGGCGGCGCTGCCCGAGCTGCGCGGGTGGTACGTGTACGGCGACTTCTGTTCGGGCACCGTGTGGGGGCTCGACACGAGCGATGCGGGCGCGGCGCCCGTGCGACTCATGGAAAGCGGGAAGAGCCTGTCGTCGTTCGCGGAGGACGCGGCCGGTGAGCTCTACCTCGTCACCTTCAACAACGAGGTCGTGAGAGTCGTGCGGCGATAGCGCGCGATTCCGCCGTGTGGCGGGCATGAAGCTGGGCTGATACACTTCGCACGTTCGCGCGCAACGGAGGCCGAGGTGGCGGAACGGCAGACGCGCTACGTTCAGGGCGTAGTGTCCGTAAGGGCGTGCGGGTTCAAATCCCGCCCTCGGCACCATTCACAACCGCATACGTGGTGCGCATCACGCGCTTGTAGCTCAGTGGATAGAGCGCTACCCTGCGGAGGTAGAGGCCGTGGGTTCGAGTCCCGCCAAGCGCGCCATTTCCCTCACAAAATACGCGACGGACGGTGAAGGACGACGGGGCAGCGTAGCTCAGGGGTTAGAGCAACCGGCTCATAATCGGTAGGTCGTTGGTTCGAATCCAACCGCTGCTACCAGACAACGACGAAGCGGCCCGGCAGGCCGCTTTTCTTGTTCCCCGGAGGCGGCCTCAGGCGGCGCGCAGGTCCGCCGGGATCTGCGGACGCCCCACCAACGCGGCGAAGCGCTCGGCGTAGATCTCCGCCACCGCGTCCCACGTCCAGCGGTTCATGGTGTAGCGGGCGAAGTCCTCGCCCAGGGCATGACGTTGGATGGCCGGCAGAGCCAGAACCTGGCTCACCGTATGGACCAGCGCCCGTTCGTCCGCCTCGACGACGACGAAAGCGTTGCGTTCGTGGGCCAGCACGCGATTGTCGGACTCGCCACAGGTCACGACGGGCACGCCACCCATCGCGAGCGCCAGGGCGAACTCGGTGGCGGGTCCGCCATCGACGCCGTTCACGCCGGACGGCACAACGAACGCATCGACGCAGCGCGCGACAGCGGCGATGGTGTCGCCGTCGAGGGGACCGGCGTAAACCCGGAAATCCGACTGCAACCCCTGGGTGCCGAAGAGGAGCCTCGCGTACCTGCGGCTTGGTGCGCCGAATACGAGACACAGGGGACCGCCCTCGACCAGCGGCATGACCGCGTCGCGGAACCAGCGCAGGTCGCGGCGGTCGGCCGGCCAGGGTACACCTACGACCAGCCGCCCCGGGCGCACGCCTCGCAGGGTGCGGGCGACGGCCGACATGCGGTGCTGCCGCGGCCAGGGCAGCGCGCGCGCCGCCGGAGGGACCACGCTCACGTCCAGCCTGGGCGCGCGGTCGTGCAGCAGGCTGACGACGGCGGCGTCCGAGACGAAGGCGTGATCCAGGTGGGCCAGGGCGCCGCCAGCGCGGGGCCAGCCCCTGCTGATGCGCAGGTCGCTGCCCGTCAGGGATATGGTGGCCGACAAGCCCCGGTTGCGCCGGATCCAGCGCCCAACCCCGGCGTGCCGTCCATCCAGCACGTGGACGAGTTCGGCGTGGTGCTCTCGCACCGCACGGAGGGTACGCACGAGGGTACCGGGCGCCGCCCACGGCGCAGCGCCGCCTTCCACGTGCCGAACGTCGGCGTGGCGACGCATCGCATCGAGCACGCCCGCGCCGGACAGCCCCAGCGGATCGCGGTAGCTGCCGACAACCACAACGCGCGGGCGCTCAACCACGGGAACGATCCCGGCAGGATTGTCCATTGCGCTGAGTATCGAGCGGCCATGTCGGTAATGAACAGTAGGTGAATCCCCGACCAGCACCGGGCCGGGCCTTGAGTTCCACATCCTACTGCGGGGTGGCACCTCTCAGCGCATGACAGAGCGGAAGTGATCCTGCACGATCGCGGCCGCGGCGGCGCGGGCGTAGCCCTGCGTGAGCTGCCGCTGCAGCTCCTCCACGTTCGTCCAGAGGCGGCGCTGGCCGAGCGGCCGGTGGTACACGCCCTCGACCTCCCGGACGGCGGAGCCGCTGGCGTCGAGCTCGTACCGGATCGAACGTCCGGAGGGGCGCAGGCAGAACATCGCGCGGGGCTGCACACCACCCAGCTCGCACTCGACGCTGCAGCTCACGTCCTGGATCTTGGCGAAGTCGGCAACTTCGGCGAACGCGGGCTGGATGACCGTCTGGATCATGCGGCGAAAGACCTGGGCCATGGGCGTGCGCACGCCGATGGCGCCGCGACGCAGTTCGTACGTCTGGCGCGCATGCAGGATGCGGGCCTTCCAGTCCTCGGCCACGTGGCCACCCCTACCCTTCTGGTTGATCATCGGCATCAGGCGGGAATGATGGACTCGGATACGAAGCGAGATGACGAGCGTCAGGCGGACCGCGGAAGGTCGGCGCCGCGCGCCGCCGCCTCTTCCACGCGCCACCCGGTCGTCAGCAGCATCGCGATCTCGGCCGCGTCCTCGGGATACGTCAGCAGCCGCGGCGTCCAGCGCACGCCGGTCCCGCCAGCGGCCTCGATCCGCTCCAGGATGCGGTCACGCGCCTGGGGCGCCGACTCAAGGTTCTGGTGGGTGAGCAGCACCGCCACCCGACCCGGAGCGATAATGCCCCCCAGGTCGGTGCTGCGGATGGCCTGCGGCACGGTCGAAGCCGCGTCTTCGAGGTGTTTCAGCGACCTGGCGCCCGGAGATTCGGCCTCGCCCTCCAGCAGCAGAAGCGCGAAAGGGTTGCCGTAACGGGTCGAGCGATTGACCTCGTCGAGGACGCGCAGCCAGAAGTACCAGGCCACGTGGAGGCCCGTGCCGCCATCGATCAGAATCCACATCTGGTCCATCTCTGGGGAATTGTCGGCGGCGGTCTCCGGCGCGTGCAGTGTGAAGCGGTTCCATTCTCGTTCCGCCGTTATGTCGCTCACCATGCTATGTTCCGTCGGAATTGCCCCACCCGAGACGATTCCCTAAGCTCCCATCGATGGAATTCGCGCCGATCCGGGGCCGCCGCGTTCTACTGCCACCGGGCCACGTGGCGGTCAAGCTGGTGCCCGGGCTCTGGCAGCCCTACAAGCGGCTACACGCCCAATACCAGGCATACCTGACCGGTATGCCGATGCTCGCAGAGCGGGACTTCGACGGGAAGCGGTCGGTCATGATGACGCCGAAGCAGCTCAAGGCGCTGAACGCCGCTTTCATGCGGGTCGCCGAAGCGGAGGCCGGCTCACCGGAGACCGTTTTCGAAGCACAAGAGAGCGCAAGAACGCGGCTGTTCAAACGCCTTCAGTACCTCTCGTAGCGGCAAAAGTGCCCGATTCTCTGCGGTTATGTCGTATAAACCCGTCGCATATACGGCAGGGGGTGCGATACACTGCATCCAATCACTCGGATCCCCGCCGTCGCCGGGAGCAAAGACGCCGAGGGGGTCGGTTTCATGCCTGAAACGGTACCTGGCAAGGTCCTCGCCGCCCTGAAGGGGCGCAAGTTCAGCGCGCTGGGCAAGCTGTTCGCGCCCAAGTGCGACTTCCAGGCCTGGACTCCCAGCGGCCGCTGGGTGGCCGAGGACGGGGCGACCGTGGCCAAGATTGCGGAGGTCTGGTTCTCGCCGGGCGCGGGAACCGGAACTGTTATGTGGAGTACGGAGACGTCGTCGGCCAAGGCTGCCACGCTCGAGTATGAAATCACCTGGAAGGCCCCGCCGGACGACTCTCCCCGCGTCTTGCGTGACGCCTGGATGATGAGCCTCAAGGACGGGCGCATCACAGCCGTCCGCGTGTACAGCGCCGGCCTGCACATCGAGTTCCCCGAGGTCGACCTCGAGAAGCAGCGGCGCCAGAAGGGCCTGGCTGGCGTCAAGATGTCGAACTCGCCGAAGGTCATCACCTCCAAGGCTCCGCAGACCGCCTGATCCAGCCTTTGCCCTGACGCGCCGTATCCGGGCTCGTAGGCCCGCGCTCACGCTCGCGAGGACGCCTCGCGGTAGACGGCGGTGAGGCGCTCGGTCGGCTCCTCATCCAGGTCGTCTTTCAGCAACTGGCGGAACCGCCGATAGTGCCGGACGGCCGACGCGCCATCGTTCATGGCGACGTGGGCACGCATGATGCCGTACGCGGCCGCCTCGCTGTATGTGTCAACGGTCTCGAGGGCCCGGAAGAGCTGGAGCGCCTCCTCCTGCCGCCCCTCGCGCAGGCGCCGTGCGCCCAGCTCGTTCAACGCCTCGATGTAGCGGTCCTCCAGCTCCCGGCGCACCGGATCGACCCACTCGCTGTACGTAGAAGCCAGGAACTGCCCCTTATAGAGGGCCACCGCCTCCTCCAACCTGGTGGCGCGCGCGTCGTCGTTCTTCGCGACGTCCGCCTCTAGCATGGCGCTGTTAAAACCTTCGACGTCGGACGTGAAGACGCCCTTGGGGTTCAGCGCGTACGCGCCGTTGTTGTCGCGGACGACGCACTCGTGAAACAGCGCTCGGCGTAGGCGGTAGAGGCTGGAGTGAAAGTTGCTGTTGCACTTGGACTCGGGCAGGTCCGGCCACAGAGCGGCGAAGATCTCCTCCTTCGAGACGGGCTCGTTGCGCTGCAGGAGGTAGAAGAACATCTCCTTGCTCTTCTCGCTGCGCCACTCCAGGTCCGAGACCTGGCGCTCGCCCACCAGCACACTGCCGCGTCCCAGCGCGAAGGCCCGGACGGCAGGCATCATGTCCGGGGCGCGCGACTCGGCTTTTCGGGCGGCCGCGCGCCGCGCCTGCGCCTCTTCGGTGATCGCGGCGAGCAGGGGCTCGGCGACCTTCCGGACCAGCGCGTACTCAATCATCTCCTTCGCGCCGGAGGCGTAGGGACGCA
>DATECV010000091.1:0-2407 GCA_035286725.1 Dehalococcoidia bacterium
GGGTTCACGATGTTCTCGTGGTGCGAAGGGCTGTCCCACAGCGCCTGGTCCGCCACCTGCACGGTTTCGCTGTCGGGGTAGTTGTTCTTCGCCAGGTTCTCACCCGCCCACCCGTACGGCACTCCGTAGTCGTCCATCAGGTCGAACACGTTCTTCCCCGTCACCGGGCTCGTGTGTGCGAAGTAGTTCAGCTCCGCCATCTCCTTCGACCGCATGTTCGCGATCGCGTTGAGGTACCCGTTCTCCCGCAGCGGCGGCAGCCCCACACTCGTCCGTCGCGCATTCGTCGCATCGAACAGGGCCCGAGCATAGGGGTCCAACCCGAGTGGCGAGAGCGCCGGTGCGGACGGTGGTGGTGGCGGCGGCGCCGGTGTTGATGTCGGGGCCGGAGGTGGTGGTGGCTGCACCGGCGGAGGCGTCGCCGTCGGCGGTACAGGTGTGCTCGTGGGCGCCGGCGTCGACGTGTTCGTCGCGGTAGCTGTCGCTGTTGCGGTGCTCGATGCTGTGGGCGATGCTGTGTTGGTGGCTGTTGCGGTTGCCGTCGCGGTGGCAGTTGCCGTCGGTGCCGCCGCCGCTCTCGCCTGGCCGTCATTCCCACCCGTCGCCGCTGACAGCACAAACAGCGCCAGCACGGACGCGAACAGCACGCCGGCCCACCCCGCCACCCGCTCGTGCGCCCGCAAGCCGCGCAGCGCCTGTTCCGTGATGCCTGAGTCGTCGTGGGCCGTCATCGTGCCTGCCGCCCGTCCGGCGGAGTCCCCTACGGGTACTCCCGCATCTCGCCTCATAGAGATGCTCGGCAGCCGAGGGAGAGCCCTTAAGTGCCTCCCGTACGTGCCAGGCGGTCGTTCGTCGATCTGTGATGCTTCACCCGCGTGCGACATGGGTGCGCAACCCCGGCCGCGAGCGGGTGCCCACACCTACGAGCCGGCTGGCCGGCTCGATTGCCCGCGCGTAGAGCCCCTGTTACGATCCGGTGGATGGGTCGCTTCCGCGGCCCTTTGTCGTGTACAGAGCGAGGCGCGACCCGGCGCACGGACTGCGGGCGCGTACTCGAAGGAGAACAGCACCACCATGCCGGAAGGCAGCGTCGCCGCCCTCGACTTCATGTTTCACCCGCGCTCAGTCGCCGTCGTCGGCGCCTCTACGCAGGACGGTCCCGGTTCGTTCGTCGCCGCCACGAAGGAGATGGACTTCAAAGGCGATCTCTACCCCGTGAACCCGAAGGCGGAAGAGATCCAGGGCCTCAAGTGCTACCCCAGCCTCACTGACATCCCCGGTCATGTCGACCACGTCATCTCCTCCGTCCCGCTCCGTTTCGTAGAGCAGCTCATGGAGGAGTGCGTCGCGAAGGACGTGAAGGTCGTCCACTTCTTCACCGCCGGCTTCAGCGAGACCGGCAACGAGGACGCCGCCGCGCTCGAGCGCCGCATCCTCGCGCGCGCGCGCGACGCCGGCATCCGGGTTATCGGCCCCAACTGCATGGGCCTCTACGTCCCGTCCTCCGGCCTCTCCTTCATGCCCGGCCTCCCGACCGAGCCCGGCCCCGTCGCCATGCTCTCGCAGTCCGGCGCCAACGCGGGCGAGTTCTGCCGCACCGGCGCCGTCCGCGGCCTCCGCTACAGCAAAGTTGTCAGCTACGGCAACGGCACCGACGTCCGCGAGTCAGAGCTGCTGGAGTACTGTGCCGAGGATCCCGACACGTCCGTGATCGCCTGCTATATCGAGGGCATCACTGACGGCCCTCACTTCATGCGCGCGCTAAAGAAAGCCGCCGAGGCCAAGCCCGTCGTCATCCTCAAGGGCGGCCGCACCGAGGCGGGCTCCCGCGCGACCGCATCGCACACGGGCAGCCTCGCCGGCTCGCTGCAGATCTTCGACGCCGCCGTACGCCAGGCCGGCGCTGTCCGCGTCGACCGCATGGAGGAGCTCGTCGATCAGGCGGTCGCCTTCCGCTACCTCCCGTCGTTCCCGGGCCCGCGTGCCGGCATCGTCGGCGGTGGCGGCGGCTACAGCGTCCTCGCCTCCGACGAGATCGGCGCCTCCGGCCTCGAGATGCCCGTGCTCCCGGCGGACATCCAGCAGAAGCTGCACGATTTCACACCCACCGCCGGCACCTCCGTCCGCAACCCCGTCGATACTAGCGTCGGCTGGGGACCGGACGGCCTCAAGCCCATGCTCGATACGATCCGTATCGTCTCCGAGGCCCCGAACGTCGACTACATCCTCTACCACACGTCCTACTCGTGGGGCGCCATGCGCGCCGAAGGCCCCAGCATCGTCGAGGTCGCCTCCGAGGCCGCCCACAAGCTCGGCGACGTCGCGAAGGAAACCGGCAAGCCCATCGTCTGCGTCGCCCGCATCCCCACCACCGAGCTCGGCATGGCCGGCACTCTTTCCTTCCAGC
>DATECV010000092.1:0-9563 GCA_035286725.1 Dehalococcoidia bacterium
CGTGGGCTGGAAGGCCCGCGACACACCGCAACCAGCACGCGGGCCCCGCGCCCGCGACACAGAAGCACGAGGAGGTCGTATGTCCGCACGGAAGAAGGTTACGGTCGTCGGCGGAGGCATGACGGGCGGCGCGATCGCGCAGCGCCTCGTCGAGCTGAACCTGGCAGACGTGGTGATCCAGGACGATCCGCAGTTCGCGGGCACCCTGCACCACGGCAAGGCGCTGGACATGACGCAGTCGGCGTCGTGGCTGGGCTTCGAGGCGAAGATCACCGGCTCCGACGGCTGGGAAGAGACCGCCGGCTCGGACGTCATCGTGGTGACGGCGGGAGCGCCGCGCAAGCCGGGCATGAGCCGCGAGGACCTGCTGAAGGGGAACGCCGACATCGTGCGCGCCAAGGTGGAGGCGGCGGCGAAGGCGTCGCCCAACGCGGCGATCATCATCTTCAGCAACCCCATGGACGCCATGTGCCACACCGCGCTCGCCGCGTCCGACTTCCCGCGCGAGCGCATCATCGGCCAGGGTGGGGCGTTGGACACAGCCCGTTACCGCGCGTTCCTGGCGATGGAGACCGGCGTCTCGGTCCGCGACGTACACGCGTACGTGCTGGGCGGCCACACAGACACGACGATGGTGCCGGTGGTATCGCAGACACGCATCGGCGGCCTGCCCGTCTCCTCGCTGCTGCCTCAGGACAAGATCGACGCGCTGGTCGCGCGGACGATGCGCGGCGGCGCCGAGATCGGCGAGCTGATGAAGGTGTCGAGCGCGTACTACGCGCCCTCGGCCGCGACGCTCGAGATGGTCGAGGCGATCCTGCTCGATCAGGACCGGCTGATCCCCTGCGCGGTACTATGTAAGGGCGAGTACGGCATCCAGGACATCGTCTGCGGTGTCATGTGCCAGCTTGGCGCGGGCGGCATCAAGAGGACCTTCGAGATGCCCGTCAGCGACGACGAGAAAGCCAGGATCCAGAAGGCGGCCGCGGCGACGAAGGAGCTCATCGCGCTGCTGTAGATTCGAGATTCACGGCGAGAGACGCAGCGGGCACAGCGATTTTCCGGGGGACCTTGTTCAGGCGCCGATGGCGCTGTCACAAGAGCGGCGAGGTGGAGACGATGACAACCGACACAGCGACCAGGGTACGGGAGGTCCACGTCGACGAGATCACGAAGGCGGTGGCGGAGCTGTGCGAAACGGCGACGCACGTGCTGCCGGCGGACGTCGTCGCGGGACTGAAGAAGGCCGAGGCGAGCGAGACCTCGCCCCTGGGTAAGCAGGTGCTGATCGAGATCCTGGAGAACGTGGACGTGGCGAAGCGCGACATGATCCCGCTCTGCCAGGACACGGGCACCACAGTGGTCGCGGTGGACCTCGGCCAGGACGTACACATCGTCGGCGGTTCGCTGCGGGACGCGATCAACAAGGGCGTCTCGAAGGGGTATACCGAGGGCTACCTGCGCGCGTCGATGGTCGAGCACCCGTTCTCGACTCGCGTGAACACGAAGGACAACACGCCGGCCGTGATCCACACTGAGATCATTTCCGGGGACAAGCTCGGCATCACGGTGGTCCCCAAGGGCGGCGGCTGCGAGAACATGACGAAGTTCCAGATCATGCTCCCGTCGCGCGGGAAGGAAGGCATCACGGAGTTCGTGCTGCAGACGATCGAGGAGTCCGGCGGCAACCCGTGCCCGCCGCTCGTCGTGGGCGTGGGCGTCGGAGGCTCGTCCGAGTACTGCATGTACCTGGCGAAGAAGGCGATCATGCGGGCCGTCGGGCAGCAGAGCGCCGACCCTGAGACGGCGGAGTTCGAGAAGGAGCTCCTGGAGAAGGTGAACGCGTTGGGCGTCGGCCCCCAGGCGGTGGGCGGGGTGAACACGGCGCTGGCCGTCAACATCGAGACCTACGCCACGCACATCACGTCGCTGCCCGTCGCGGTGAACCTGCAGTGCCACAGCGCGCGCAGCAAGCACGTCGAGCTCTAGCGAGCTGGACGGCCCGCTAGCGGGTTAGCGTGTTAGGAGTGCCGGGTGACAAGCGAGGTGCCTTCGGCTGCGCCACTCGCGGGTGTGCGACTGCGGGCAGCGACGTCCGGCGACGTCGAGGCGCTGGTGGCCCTGGTAAACGCGGCGTACCGCAAGACGGAAGCGGACGTGTTCCCGGGAAGCACGCGCACGGAGCGTGTCGGGATCTCGAACATCCTGCCGGAGATCACCGTGGCGGAGCGCGACGGGCAGGTGTCCGGCTGCGTACACATCACGACGGCGCCGCCGCACGGGCACTTCGGCCTGCTCGCCGTCGATGTCGCCCTGCACGGAAGCGGCCTGGGATCTGCGCTCATCGCGCACGCGGAGCGCATCGCCCGGGAAGCCGCGTGCACGATGATGCGAATCGAAGCCGTAAAGGAAGGCGGCCAGGTCCCGTACTACGAGCGCCGAGGCTATCGCGTGACGGCCGAGCACCTGGGGCAGGAGTGGAACGGCGGGGCCGACTGGGGCGCCGCCTTCGAGTGGCACATGGTCGAACTCGAGAAGAGACTGCGATGAGCGAGCAGCAGGTGCGCATCGTCCGCCCCCACGAGCGCGACGCGACGACCGCGCAGACGCCGGGCATGGCGCGCGTGGCCGGGGTGTCAGCGAACACCTGCGGCTCATCCTCGATCTGGATGGGCGAGGTGGTGACGGAGCCCGGCTTCCGGTCCGGCGCACACCACCACGGTGACGTGGAGAGCGCGATCTACGTGCTGCGCGGGACGTACCGGTTCCGCTGGGGTGCGCGGCTGGAGCACAGTGCGGACGGCGGCGCCGGCGATTTCATCTTCGTGCCGGCACAAGTCCTGCACCAGGAGATCAACACCTCGGCAACGGAAGGGCTGGTGTTCGTACTGGCGCGCGGCTCGCAGGAGAATGTAGTGGTGAACGTGGAAGTGCCGGAGGCGGCGGAGATTGACTAACTTGAGATCTTCGACCTGTGATCTCAAATGGTGGCAAAGCAAGCTTCAGCTTCGATCTCGCTGCGATATGGCCGATCTTGAGATCACAGGTTGTGATCTCAAGATCTGGCGTCAGACGGCACAGACCCTTACATTCATCCCATGGTCACTCCCTCGGCGATCATTCCGGCGGGCCAGCTCGAGCGCGCGATCCTTTCAATTCGCGGACAACGAGTGATGCTGGACTCAAACTTGGCGAACCTCTACGGCGTGACGAACCGCGCGCTAATTCAGGCCACGAGCCGGAATCGCGAGCGCTTCCCTGACGACTTCATGTTCCAGCTCACGGCTGACGAGTTCACGCTGCTCAAGCGAACCGCAGGAGGTGATGGCGAGTGGGGTGGCCGGCGCTATCTTCCGTACGCATTCACGGAACAAGGCGTGGCGATGCTGTCGAGCGTGCTGCGTAGCGAGCGGGCAGTGCTGGTGAACATCGAGATCATGAGGACATTCGTGAGACTACGCCGGATGCTGGCATCGCACGAGGAACTCGCGCGGAAGCTGGTGGCCCTGGAGCGAAAATACGACGGACAGTTCAAAGCAGTGTTCGACGCCATACGCGAACTGATGAAGCCTCCCCCGCCAAGTAAGCGTCGGATAGGCTTCAAGCAGCCCTGAAGCCCCAAGTGAGAGGACAGAGGCCATGCCAATTATGAAAGTCGATGGCGAGATTCGCGCGGAGCCGCCGTTTACGGACGAGGACGTCGCGCAGTTGCGCGTGGGCGACCACGTGCTGTTCTACGGCACGATGTACACCGCGCGTGACGCCGCGCACCGGCGCATGATTACCGCGCTGTCCGAGGGGAAGTCGCTGCCCATCGACGTGAAGGGGCAGGTGATCTACTACGTCGGACCGTCACCGGCGCGCCCCGGACGGGTCGTGGGTTCGGCAGGGCCGACGACGTCGATGCGGCTCGATCCATTCACGCCCGCGCTCCTCGACCAGGGGCTGAAGGTGATCATCGGCAAGGGCGGCCGCGGCAGCATGGTCAAGAAGTCACTGCAGGACCACAAAGCGGTGTACCTGTTCGCCATTGGCGGCGCCGGCGCGCTGCTGTCGAAGACGATCAAGAGCCTCGACGTCGTCGCGTACGAAGACCTGGGAACAGAGTCGATCAAGAAGCTCGAAGTCGAGGGCTTCCCCGCGATCGTCTGCTGCGACATGTACGGCGGCGACCTGCTCCTCGAAGGCAAGGAGCAGTACCGGAACCAGAAGGTGCTGGGCACGTACCAGTCCGTGCCGCCGGCCGAGAAAGCGGGCTGATGGCCTCCGAACTGCACGACTACCTGCGCCGCGAGCTGAAGGCGATGCACGGGCTGTACGAGCACGTGACCGCCGACCTGACCGACGACCAGGCGAACTTCGTGCCCGCGAACGGACACCAGAACCTCGCGTTCTGCCTCTGGCACTACGTCCGCACGGAGGACAACGCGATCCAGTTCGTGATCCAGCGCAAACCGACGGTGTGGATGGAGGGCGGCTGGCCGGAGAAGTTCGGACTGGACAGCAAGTCGCAGGGCACCGGCTTCACCGACGACGAGGCGCGCAACTTCTGCATCAACGGCGTCGCCGACTTCCGCACCTACATGCTCGGCGTGTTCAAGCGTACGGAGGAGTTCGTCCGCAACCTCACGGACGAAGAGGCGGCGCGGCAGATCACCGTGAAGCCACTGGGCGAGATGTCGATCCTGACGGCGATCAGCGGGCTCTGCATGACGCACGGCTACCGCCACCTGGGCGAGATCGAGTTCGCGAAGGGCCTCGTCTCTGCCAGGGGCGGCGCGACGATCTAGACTCACGCGTGTTTCTCCTACTCGACGGCAACAACCTGGCGTGGGCCGGCTACTACGGGCTCGAACGGGCGATGAAGCCCGAGGACGCCGAGCGGCGGCGGCGGGTGGCGTTGCTCGGGCTCTCCTCGATGGCGCTGGGCGCGATCGCGCGCGGCGGTGAGCCACCGACGACGGCCCCGGCGAAGAACACCGCGCAGGCCTCGCTGTTCGACGAGCGCCCGGGCTCCGTGACCGCGAAGGCGCGCACGATCTCGCGCGTGGCGGTGTGCTTCGACCAGGGCCGGCCGCTGCGACGGCGTGAGCTGTTCCCCGCGTATCAGACCGGGCGCGAGGGTGACCCGAAGTTCGTCGAGAACGAGCCCACGATCCTCGCGGCGATCGACGAGTTCGCGGCGATGTGCGCGGCGATGCTGCCCGTGGAGGTGCTGCGCGGCGAGAACACCGAGGCCGATGACCTGATCGCCGGGCTGGCGCACCACAACCCTGAGCTCGAGAAGCGCGTCGTGTCGACGGACCGCGACTTCCTCCAACTCGTCGGACCAAAGACCTCGGTGTATGCGCCGGTGAAGAAGATCGTGATCGGCGAAGACAATTTCGATGCCGAAGCGATGCCGAAGACCTCGGCTGGCGAGATCGTGGCGTTCCCACGTGGACGATTCCTCGACTACCGCGCGCTCACCGGCGACCCGTCGGACAACCTGCCGGGCGTCCTCGGCATCGGCCCGCTCTCGGCGGCGAAGCTGCTGGCGGCGGCCACGCTCGACGCGTACTTCGGTAAGCCGGACGCGGTGCGAGCCGCCCTCGGCCGGAAATCCGCCGCGGTCGAGGCGGCGTTCGCCGACGGTAGCGCGCAGGCGATCGTCGAGCGGAACCGCACGCTGATGGACCTGCGACTGGGTGCGCCGTGCTGGGACGACCTGCCGTCGTACACGACGCGTGGCCGCTGGGACCGCCCGGCATTCGAGGCCTGGCTGGATGAGCAGCGGATCACGTCCGTCGAGCGCGCGCCGCTGATTGAGCGGATGGAGACGCTATCGGGAGCGTGAACCCGGGACGAGCACTGCGCTGCGCACACCTCCGGTGCTACATTTCGAGCCATGACGGAGGAACCCCGGGGGACGAACGAACGGCGCGGCGTCCTCGGCGACGCCACCGACCTCACAGAGGCGACCGCGCGACGGCTCATCGAGAGCCTCAACCGAGCACAACGGCTCGGGGCCGTGCAGCGTATCCGGCGGTACCAGGTCGCGACTGCCCTGCTCGGCGCCATCGGCGCGGCGCTGTTCATCGTCGGCGTAGAGCAGGCGGCCCAGGACATCCCGGTGCTCTCGAACCCCTACGGCTCCATCGCGGCCGGCGTCGTGCTGCTGGCGCTGACCGGGACGCTCTTCGCGCGGCTCGGCGGCGGGGGCCACTGAAGCAGGCCTTGACGGTGGCCGGGCGAACCGCACCATGCCCGCGGCCCCGTTCGATCCATCGGCGCCCCCCGCTCAAGCGGCGGGAGTGCCTATAATTTCACGCCCTCCTGTGGGCCCGGCTAGCCATCCGGAGCCGAGAGCGAGTGACATGGGCCAGGTAGTTCTCGCGGACAAGATCGTAGGCGCCGGCGCAGCGCTCGCCGGCGCACTGTTCGTTCATCGCACCTGACCAGACGCCCGGCACCGGCCGGGCGTATGTTTTGCACGCGGCTGCTCTCGCGGGCGAGCAGCGGTGAGCCCAACGCCCGCGAGCGACAACGACACGGAGTCGACGATGACCACGAAGTTCGTCTACCTGTTCCACGAGGGCCACAAGGACCAGAAGGACCTGCTGGGCGGCAAGGGCGCCAACCTGGCGGAGATGACCAACCTGGACTTGCCGGTCCCGCCCGGATTCACGATCACGACCGAGGCCTGCAACGCGTACACGAAGCTCGGCCTGCAGCTTCCGGACGGGTTGATGGACGAGGTGCGTCGCGCCCTGGCGACGGTCGAGGAAGCGGCCGGCAAGAAATTGGGTGACGCGACCACGCCGCTGCTGGTGTCCGTGCGGTCCGGCGCGAAGTTCTCGATGCCGGGCATGATGGACACGGTGCTGAACCTCGGGTTGAACGCGAACACGCTGCATGCGTTGGCCGCGCAGTCAGGCGACGAGCGCTTCGCGTACGACGCCTATCGCCGCTTCGTGATGATGTTCTCCGACATCGTGCTCGGGCTGGAGCGCAAGAAGTTCGACCGCGCCTTCGACGAGGCGAAGCAGCAGGCTGGCGTGAAGGAGGACTGGCAGCTCCAGCCGGACGCCCTGAAGGGCGTGGTCGAGAAGTTCAAGCGGCTCGTGAAGGCGGAGACCGGCAACGACTTCCCCGAAGAGCCGATGCACCAGCTCGAGCTGGCGATTCGCGCCGTGTTCAACTCCTGGAACAACGAGCGTGCGTTCCGCTACCGCGAGATCGAGAAGATCCCCCACGACCTGGGCACGGCCGTGAACGTGCAGACGATGGTCTTCGGGAACATGGGCGACACATCCGGCACCGGCGTGGCATTTACCCGCGACGCCTCGACCGGCGAGAAGAAGATCAGCGGCGAGTACCTGATGAACGCCCAGGGCGAGGACGTCGTCGCCGGCATCCGCACGCCGTCCGATATCTCGAAGCTCGAAGCGGAGAACCCCGCCCTGTACAGGCAATTCGCCGACATCTGTCACACCCTGGAGCGCCACTACCGCGAGATGATGGACGTCGAGTTCACCTTCGAGAAGGGCAGGCTGTACTTCCTGCAATGCCGCGTCGCCAAGCGGGCGACACGCTCGGCAGTGAAGATCGCCGTGGACATGGCCAACGAAGGTCTGATCACAAAGGCCGAGGCGCTGCAACGGGTGGCGCCGCAACGGCTCGACGATCTGCTGCACCCACAGCTCGACCCGCGCGTGAAGACGGTCGCGATCGGCGACGTGGCGCAGCAAGTGACGGCGGTCGTGGGCTCGAAGCCGGCGATGCTGTACGTCGACGGGAACGACGTGAAGACGATCTCGGCCGCCGACTGGCACGGGCTGGCAAGCGGCGACCGCGACGGGATCCTGGGCCGCGCGAAGTTCCTCGACATCGCGAAGGGCCTCCCCGCCTCGCCCGGTGCGGCGTCCGGAATGGCCGTGTTCGACCCGGACACAGCCGCCGCGCGCGGGCTGGGCAAGGGCAACGAAGACATCATCCTGGTGCGCGAGGAGACGTCGCCCGACGACATCCACGGGATGGTGGCGGCGCGCGGCATCCTGACCGAGCGCGGGGGCATGTCCTCGCACGCGGCCCTGGTGGCGCGTGGGTTCGGAAAGCCCTGCGTCGCGGGGTGCGAGGCGATCACCGTCGACGAGGAGCACCGGCAGTTCTCGATCAACGGCGTGGTCGTGGGCGAGGGCCAGACACTGACCATCGACGGCTCGACGGGCCGGGTGCTGCTGGGCGCCGTCCCGACCGTCGCGCCCGAGATCTTTCCGGAGCTCGACGAGTTCCTGCGCTGGGCCGACGAAGCGGCGCGGATGAAGGTGCGCACGAACGCCGACAACCCGGCGGATGCCGCGAACGCCGTCCGGTTCGGCGCCATGGGCATCGGCCTGCTGCGCGCTGAGCACATGTTCCTGCAGAAGGAACGGCTGCCGATCGTGAGGCAGATGCTGCTGGCCGCGACCGACGCCAAGTTCCTCGAAGGCGAGGTCGACGGGCTGAAGAAGGAGCTCGAGGGCGCGACCGGCGCCAGGCGTGAACAACTGGAGCAGCGGCTGAATCACGAGTTGGGGCGCATGGAAGGTCCGATGGGGCGCTACCGCGGCGCGATCGCGCAGATCCTCCCCGTGATCCAGGACGACTTCGAGCAGATCTTCCGCGTCATGGCGGGGAAGCCGGTGACCATCCGCCTCATGGACCCGCCCATGCACGAGTTCCTGCCGGATCACGAAGCGCTCCTCGAAGAGGTGACGCGCTTGAAGGCGCTTTCGCCCGACGACCCGTCGTTGAAGGAGAAGGAAGAGCTGCTCGCCGCGATCAACGCGATGCGTGAAACGAATCCGATGCTGGGCCTTCGCGGCTGCCGGCTGGGGATCCTCTTCCCCGAGATCAGTGAGATGCAGGTGCAGGCGATCTTCCGGGCGGCGGTGAAGCTGGCGGCCGACGGCATCGCCGTGATGCCCGAGATCATGATCCCGCTCGTGGGGTTCGAGACCGAGCTGACGTACCTGCGAAACCTGCTGGAGGCGACGGCGCAGCGCGAGATGGAGGCCGCCGGACGCAAGATCGCGTACTCGTTCGGCACGATGATCGAGCTGCCGCGCGCGGCGATGACGGCGGACGAGATCGCGAAGACGGCGGAGTTCTTCTCCTTCGGGACGAACGACCTGACGCAGACGACGCTGGGCTGTAGCCGCGACGACGCCGAGGGAAAGTTCCTGGCGAAGTACCTGGAGATGGGGATCCTCGCCGGCAACCCATTCGAGTCGATCGACCAGGTCGGCGTCGGTGGCCTCATGAAGATCGCCATCGAGAAGGGTCGCGCGACGCGGCCCGGCCTGAAGCTGGGCATCTGCGGCGAGCACGGCGGGGAACCACGCAGCGTAGAGTTCTTCCACAAGATCGGGCTCGACTACGTAAGCTGCTCGCCGTTCCGCGTGCCGATCGCGCGGCTGGCGGCGGCGCAGGCCGCGCTGGGCGAGGGCGCGGAGCGCGACCGTTAAGGAGCAGCGCCGGCGTTGGCGATCAGGAAACAAGAAGAGAGGGCTCGCCGATGTGGCGAGCCCTCTCTTCTTGTT
>DATECV010000093.1:0-11199 GCA_035286725.1 Dehalococcoidia bacterium
GCGCTGGGCGTGGCCGTATCAGCGGCGGTGCCGGATGAGATCCGCGCGTTCCGGTCGCTCGCAGAGGCGGTCGCAAGGCAGGGACCGCAGCCGCCGAGGAAGTACCGCTGAATTGCTGACGTCGTAAAACAACGTCTGTGAATACCACAGCTAACCGCCCGAATGTGATCCGCCGCGCTTGGAGATCACACCCAGCACGCCCCAGAATCACCCGCGGGCCAGCCTGTGCCCATCCATCACGGTGCCGCGCTCCTGGGCCGGATGGCCGAGGCGTAGCGGCGCAGAAAGGAGAGCGCTATTGCCGAAATCGAAACGGCGCCCGCACACCACGCCCAAAATCCGCAGCGAAAGGACGCCTCCACCAACCAAACAGACAGTTTTTCCGAGCAAACTCCGCTAACCAGCTAACACGCTAACCGGCTAACCACCTGGCAGAGCCGGGTAGTGTAAATCCGGACCTTCTTCGCTAGGCTGAATCCATGGCAGAACGCGGCCGCCCCAGGCACCCCGACATCCTCACCCCTCGCCAGTTCGAGGTCCTCGAGCTGCTGCGTGAGCGGCTGACCAACCCCGAGATCGCCGAACGGCTGGGCATCTCCCCCGACGGCGCGAAGTGGCACGTAAAGGAGATCCTCTGGAAGCTCGACGTGCCCTCTCGCGAGGAGGCGGTCCGCTGGCAGCGCGAACGCCAGCAGCCCGCCTCCACCGCCATACTGGGCACCTGGCGTGTGGCACAGCCGGTCGCCCCTGCCGCAGGGCCCTCGGCTGTGCTCGCCCTTCGGCTGCGAGGGCGTCACTCATCCCGTGATGGTGCTCGGCCGAGGCCCCATCTGTGCAATCTGTGAAATCTGACGCAGTCCCTGGCCACGCGGGTGGTTAGAAAGAACACGACATGATCATCCCCTCCGTCATCGAGACCTCACCCCGCGGCGAGCGCGCCTTCGACATCTTCTCGCTCCTCCTGCGGGAGCGCATCATCTTCCTGGGCACGCCGGTCGACGACCAGGTGGCGAACCTGATCGTGGCGCAGCTTCTCTACCTGGAGCGCGAGGATCCCGAGAAGGACATCAACATGTACGTCCACAGCCCGGGCGGCAGCGTGACGGCGGGCCTCGCGATCTACGACGCGATGCAGCTCGTCCGGCCGGACATCGCGACGTACTGCGTGGGAGCGACGCACAGCATGGGCACCGTGCTCCTGTGCGCCGGCACGAAGGGGAAGCGCTACGTCATGCCCAACGCGACGATCCACATCCACCAGGCGCTGTTGGGCGGGGGCGGCATCCAGGGTCAGGCCGCGGACATCGAGATCCAGGCGAGGGAGATCATCCGCGAGAACGAGCTGCTGCGCGGCATCCTGGCGAAGCACAGCGGCCAGGAGGTGGAGCGCATCAAGAAGGACTTCGATCGCGACTTCTACATGGACCCGCAGCAGGCGAAGGACTACGGCCTCGTCGACGAGATCCTCGTAGCGCGTGACCGCGAGATCAAGCCGGCGGCAAGCCTGCGCCGCTAACCTGCGCGCTGGCCGTCAGCAGCCTTCGACGGCGATCGACCTGCTCTCCGTCGACCGTTCTCGCAGCGGTGCCAGCTCCTGATACTCGGCCGAGGCCGTGAACTGGCGCACGTTCTCGAACGCGGGGAACTCGAGCACGATCAGCCGCTCGGGCCGCCACTCCCCGCTCATGCGGACCACCTGGCTGGTCCTCACGACGTAGCGGCCGCCGAACCGTTCGACGATCGCGGGCACGCGGTCGACGTACTCGGCGTACGCCGCCGGCTCGTGGATGCGTGAGATCTCGATGATCATGTAGACGGACATCGCGAAGCCTCCTTGCCTCGGCTGATCCCCCGTTAGAAAGACGCACGACTACGAGCCGGCTCCCTCCCCTGCTTCTGCCTGGCGGATGGGCTGGCCCGCTGGCAGGCTGACCCGGCTCAACGCCAGGTAGAGCAAGAAGCTGACGACGAATGACGGGATCGTGCCGCCGATCTCCGTCATCCAGGACGGGACGTCGGCGATCCACGACGCGTGCTCGACGAGCCAGGGCGGCTGGCCGCAGGCCGCGTACACGACGAAGCCTGCGCCCCATGCCAGCATGCCGGCGAGGTTCACGCCGCCAACGAACCAGTAGCGCCCGCCTTGCCGGTAGAGCTCGTCGGTCTCGTAGCGCTGACCGTGGTTCACGAAGTAGTCGGCGCACATGACGCCGAACAGGGAGACGAATACGCCGCCGATCAGGAGCAGGAACGTCTCGTAGCCCGCCAGATCGACGCTGATCGCGAAAACCAGCGCGGCGAGCCCGACGAGCGCGGCGAGCGTGCGCTGTCCGATGCGCACGAGGTTCTGGAGCGACACGGCGGTGGAGTAGATGTTGGCGAAGGCGTTGTCCATCTCGTCGACGAGGATCACGAAGAGGAACACCCAGCCGAGGGCGAGGGGCAACAGCGAGTCGACGAGATCGAGCACGAGAGTGTTGCCGGGGCTGAACTCGCCCGCCGGATACAGCGCGAGGACGTAGGCCGCGCCAAGGAAGAAGAACCAGACGTTGGCGACGGTGTAGGACGCGAAGGTGGCGGCCATGGCGCCGCGGCCGTTTCGGGCGTAGCGGCTGTAGTCCGCGACCAGCGGCAACCACGACACTGGCAGCGACACGGCGAGGTCGACGGCGAGCCAGAACCCGGGCCAGCCGCCCGTGCCCTCGCGGTTCCAGAGCTCGCTGAAGTCGTAGGCGTCCCACAGCCGCCAGGTGAGCCACGCCGAGGCGGCGATCACGATCCACACGCCGAAGCGTTCAAGGAACTGTCGCACGACGACCACGGGACCGGCGACAGCGAAGGCGGTGCCGGCGACGGCGAAGAGCGTGAGCCACAGGTAGTAGCCGCCGAAGCCGAAGTACTCGCCGCTGATCGCCTCGGCGGCCTGCGACATGATGATGATCTCGAGGCCTGCCCAGCCGATGAGCTGGCCGATGTTCAGCAGGGAGGCCACGTAGGAGCCGCGGATGCCCAGCGACGGCCGGAGGGCGACCATCGTGGGGACGCCGAGATCGCTCCCCACCTTGCCCGCGAGGGCGAGCAGCGCGGAGCCGATGACGCTGCCGACGACGATGGCGAAGAGCGCGGTCTTTAGCCCGAGAGACGGCACAAGGAGGCCCCCGGCCACGAGGATGAGGAGGCCAACGCCGAGGTCGCCCCACAGCACGCCGAACTGCAGCGGGCCGAGCGTCCGCCGGGCCTGCGGTATGGGGCGGATCTCTTCGTGGGCGGTGGCCTCGAACGCCATGAACACCTCCGGACGCGCCGTCGCGCCAATTTTCGGGATGCGTTGCCGCGCGTCATCGACGGAGGGCGTTTGTCGGGCAAACAGAACACGCCGCTGGCGAAGGCAGGCGGCGTGTCGAAGCGCGTGTCCCTCCGCCGGTACTAGCCGGATCAGGTTCAAACGGTCGGCCGCTGGCCCTCTCAGCCCGCTTGCGCGGGCTCCCGTCACTGTCGTATGCGGTTGTCAGGGCTACGGTACACCTGCGACGCGCGCCCCGCAAGACAGGCGCCGTGGGCTGGATAGACTGGCCCGTGCGACAGATCTCCCGCCCGAACAGGCCGCGTATCTTCGGTGTGATCAACCTGCGCCGCCTCCTCATCTCCGCCCCGGTGCTCGCCGCCGTGCTGGCCGGCGTGTATGTGCTGATGCGCGCCACCGACGCAACGGCGACGACGCCGAAGGCGGTGCTGTTGGAGACGCCGCCGGTCGCTGGCACGGACGCCGGGGTCGTCAAAGGGAAGGCGGCGCGCGATTTCACCGCCACCACTCCGGACGGCGCGTCGGTCCGTCTGAGTGACCTGCGCGGGAAGCCGGTCGTGATCAACTTCTGGGCGACGTGGTGCACGAGCTGCCTGGCGGAGATGCCCGACCTGAAGGACGTCCAGCAGGAGTTCGGCGCCGAGAACGTACACGTCGTGGCGGTGAACTCGGGCGAGAGCAAGGGAACGGCGAAGGAGTTCCTCGACTTCCTGGACGCGCCCGACTTCACCGCGGTCTTCGATCCGTCGCTCGCCGTAACGGATGCCTACGGCGTGATCGGCCTTTCGCACAGCGTGTTCATCGACGCGAGCGGGGTGATCCGGGCGACGTACACGGGCCAGCTCTCGAAGGAGCTGATGCGCGAGTACATCGTGGCGGCATCGGCGGGCACGACGACGGGCGAGCCCCCGTTCAAGTTCCGGCTTCCGGGCAGCGTGGAGGCTCGCACGAGCGTCCTGCTGGTCGAGGAGGTCGATGGCGAGGCGGCGACGTTCATGTCGAAGCGGCTGCGGTGTGACGATTCGTTTTGCGCGGCCGCGGCTGTGGACGCGCTGGCAAAGCAGGCTGGCGTGCTGAGGATCGAGCGGGACCTGGGCGCGGACCCGCCGTCGATCACCGTGCGGTTCGCGCCGGAGGTGGTAACGCTGGAGGAGCTTGCGCGGGCCCTGGCGGCGCTGATCGAAGGGGCGGAGGATCCGTTGTACCAGCAAGCGGTGGAGATTGAGGGATTGTAGGGCGGAGTGGCCAGCGGTCGGTTGTCAGCACAGAGCGGGCGCGGGTACGTGCACGAGCTGCCTCACAAGACCCGGTGTGAATTCGCCAAAGTGATCCGGCCCGCTTGGAGGTTCGTCCTCGCTTCCTCTACCGTCCGCCCCAAGCAGCAATCAAGGCGAACGCCGCTGCCAGCGAGGAAGCCCCACGAAGATCGAAAACTGCCGAACAATTGAATCTGACACGCGCGCACTCGAATCTGAGGGTGGCGCCCATTTCCGGCCGGTTCTGCGCCAACACACATCAGACCCGGTCGACGCGTTGACCCGCACGGGCACCTACGCGTCTCAAGACGGTGGCATGCTGCCGGTGGCGCGGAGGTAGGCGATGTCACGGGCAGTGGATTGGGCGAGGGTGGTGGCGTCGTTGGTGACCATGATCATGCGGTAGCCGGCGGCGGCGTGCTTCGGGGCGAGAGCGGCGCTGGCGTAGACGCCAGCAACGACGCCGTGGTTGTGGCAGGCGCTCGCGATACAGCGCCAGGCGTCCTCCCAGGGGCCGGGGTTCTCGAGCGCGGGAGGCAGGCCGAGGGAGATGCTCATGTCGGAGGGGCCGAAGAGCAAGGCGTCGACACGCGGGACCGAGAGGATGTCGTCGATGGCGTCGAGCGCTTCCTTCGTCTCGATCATCGGGATGACGGTGACCTGCTCGTTCGCGTGCTCGAAGTAGCCTGGCCCGCCGTACAGGGCGGCCCGGCCGGGACCGTAGCTGCGCGCGCCAAGCGGCGGATAGAGACAGGCGGACACAGCAGCGCGCGTCTCCTCGGGCGTGTTCGTCATGGGGATGATGACGCCCATCGCGCCAGCGTCGAGCATCTTGCCGATGATGCCGGGCTCGTTCCACGGCACGCGGACGAACGGTATCGTCTCGGTGGTGCTCAGCGCGAGGAGCATCGTGACGGCAACCTGGTAGCCGATGTGGCCGTGCTGCATGTCGACGCAGGCCCAGTCGTAGCCGGCGTGCGCGACGATCTCGGCCGAGTAGGCGCTGGGAATGGTGAGCCATGCCCCGTAGGCGATCTCGCCTCGTCGCCACTTCTCCTTGACCAGATTCTGTCGCATTCGACGCTCCGGGCCGCTACACGAACAGGGGGGACATGCCGCGGGAGCGCGCCATGTCGCTCATCTCGGCGTCGGAGGGGCGGGCGGCGAAGCGCTCGGCGGCGTCGAGGATCTTCGGGAGCAGCGTGAGGTCGCCGGAGGTGTTCAGGAACACGCCGGGGCGTCCGAGCACCCAGTGGACCGCGCGGTCGACGTCGGCCTGTTCGGCCAGAGGCTCGTACCAGGTGCCGTGCGTGTGCTCCTTCTCGTTCCAGGGGCCCAGGGTAATGCCCTTGATGGTCTGCATGGCGATGCCGCGCTCGACGCAGACGCGGGACAACCGCTCGAAATCGGCGGCGTACGCGGCGTTCTGCATCATCACGTAGTTGTACGGGAGCAGCACGCTGTCGAAGCGGAAGCGCTCGAGGCTGCGGAGGTGCATGGCTGCGACGGTGACGCCGTGGCCGGTGACGCCGATGAAACGGGTCAGGCCCTTGTCGCGCGCCTCGACCGCGTATTCGAGCGCGCCACGCGGGCCGAGGGCGGTGGACCACTCGTCTTCGTCGACGAGGTTATGGAGTTGGAGGAGGTCGACGTGGTCGGTCTGGAGACGCTCGAGCGAGTGCTCGAACTGCGCCTTCGCCTTCTCGTACGTGCGCTCGTTCGTCTTCGTGGCGAGGAAGAAGCGCTGCCGGTTGTCGGGCATCCAGGCGCCGACGCGGCGTTCCGAGCGGCCGTACGACGCCGCGGTGTCGATGTGGTTGATGCCGCGCTCAATGAGGAGCTGGAGGGCGCGCTCGCCGTCCTCCTCGGAGGCGCCCCAGAGGGCCGCGGCGCCGAAAAGGGTGCGGGTGCTCTCGTGTCCGGTGCTTCCGAACTGCTGGGTGGGAATCATCGCCGCCTCCGGTCTGCCTCGCCAGCGCCAATTGCGCCATCAAGCCTACATCGTGCGGTGTTATACTGACATCAGGAGCGGCAGTATGCGAACCCACATCAAGTGGCATCGGTTGCTCGTGAATCCCACGACCCACCTCGAATCGCAGGAAGGCAACGTGACTCGCCTTCGCGTCGATGGGCTGGTCTGCAGCAGCATCTGCGCCGTTCGTACGAAGCGGGCGCTGGAAAGCCTGGGCGGTGTCGGCCGCGTAACGGTCGACTTCGACCTGGGTGTAGCCACGATCGTCGGAGACCCGCACGAACCCGCGGATTACGAGGCCGCCGTCAGGGATGTCGTTGCCGGCCGGCTCGTGCGCCGCGTCATCCAGTCCTGGGCAAAGCGCGTACGCCGAATTTCCACGCGCCCGCGATCTGCCTCCGGCGCTTAGCCTCCGGGGCCGTTTCCGCTACGATCTCGACGCGCGTTTGTACGCAGCGCAGCCGACCTGGAGGGAGCTTCTTCGTGAAGATCGGCGCCCACGTCTCAACCGCCGGCGGCCTGCACACCGGCTTCGAGCGTGCGGCCGCGATCGGCGCGGAGTGCATCCAGGTGTTCGAATCGGCGCCGCAGCAGTGGGGGACGGCACGGCTCACAGACGAGGCCGTCCAGCAGTTCCTCGATGCAAAAGCAGCCTCGAACATCGGCCCAGTCTTCATTCACGGCAAGTACCTGATGAACCTCGCCAGCGCCGATGCCAAGATCTTCAAGACCTCCGCCAGCACCCTGCGCAGCAGCCTGAACATCGCGGGGCGCATCGGCGCGGCCGGGGTCATCTTCCACACGGGGAGCCACAAGGGGCTGGGCTACGACGCGGTGCTGGAGCAGATCTGCGAGGCGGCGCGAAACGTGCTGGCGGAGACGCCCGAGGGCGCGTGGATGATCTTCGAGAACTCGGCCGGGCAGGGCGGGACGATCGGGTCGAAGTTCGAGGAGCTGGGCGAGATCCTGCGGCGCATCGGCGACCCGCGGGCGAAGGTCTGCCTCGACACGTGTCACGCGTTCGCGGCCGGGTACGACCTGAGCTCGGAGGAGGGCGTGGCTGCGACGATGGAGGCGCTGGGGCGGGAGATCGGGTTCGAGAACGTGGCCGCGATCCACTGTAACGATTCGAAGACGGAGCTGGGGGCGGGGCGAGACCTGCACGAGAACATCGGTGAGGGGAAGATCGGACGGGCGGGGTTCGAGGCGCTCCTGGCGCGGGCGGAGCTGGCGGAAGTGCCGCTGCTGTTGGAAGTGCCGGGGTACAAGATCGACGGCGCGGGCAAGGGGCCGGACAAGCCGAACATCGACCTGCTGAAGGAGATCCGCGCAAAGCTGGCGGGCGCCCCAAAGCCGGCGGCGGCGAAGGCGAGCGCGTCGAAGGCGGCGAAGAAGCGCTAGCAGGGTGCTGAAAAAGGGGATCGACGGCTGATCTCGCGGCGCGTAGGATGGCGGTGGCGGGTTTGTCTGGAGGTGCTCCATGCGCGGCGATGCGGACCAGCAGGCGATGATGCTGACGGCGATCACGCCGGACGCCAAGGTCCCGAAGGACCACCCGATCCGCGCCATCAAGCCCATCGTCGACCGCGCCCTGCTGGAGCTGTCGCCGGTCTTCAACGCCATGTATGCGAAGGTGGGACGGCCATCGATCCCGCCGGAGCACCTGCTCAAGGCGCAGCTCCTGATGGCCTTCTTCTCCGTGCCGAGCGCCCGCCGCTTCTGCGAGCAGCTGGAGTACAACCTGCTCTTCAAGTGGTTCCTCGACGTCAACGTCGATGACCCGGCGTTCGACGCCTCGACCTTCTCCAAGAACCAGGAGCGGCTCCTGCAGCACGACGTGGCGCACCAGTTCCTCGCGGCGGTGACCGCCGAGGCGGCGCGCCGGCAGCTCCTCTCCAGCGACCACTTCACCGTCGATGGCACGCTCCTCCAGGCGTGGGCGTCGCTCAAGAGCGTGCGCCCGCGGGAGGACGACGACCTGTCTCCGCCGGCAGCTGGGGGCCGGAACCGGGACGTGGACTTCCGCGGGCAGCGACGCAGCAACCAGACGCACGTGTCCGCGACCGACGCGGAGGCGCGGCTGGCGCGCAAGGGCGACGGACAGGAGACGCGGCTCTGCTTCGCCGGGCACGTGCTCATGGAGAACCGCAACGGGCTTGTCGTCGACCTGCTGCTCACCCAGGCGACGGGCCGGGCCGAGCGCGAGGCGGCGCTGCGCCTGCTCGACCGGCGCCGCGGCCGCCGGCGGATCAGCGTGGGAGCCGACAAGGCGTACGATACGACGGACTTCGTCGCCGGCTGCCGGGCGCTCAACGTCACACCGCAGGTCGCGCAGCACACCACACGACGGCGCAGCCGCATCGACCGGCGCACCACGCGACACCCGGGCTACGCTGTCGCCCAGCGCATCCGCAAGCGCGTCGAGGAGATCTTCGGGTGGGTGAAGACCGTAGGCGGCGGGCGGAAGCTCCGGTACCTCGGCGTCCGACGGAACGAGGCGTGGGCGACGATCGCCGGGGCCGCCTACAACCTGGTGCGGATGGCCCACATCGAGCTGGCGCCACGAGCCGCATAGAGGCGGCACGCCGCTGGGCCGCTCTCCCACGACGGAGAGAGCGGCGAGGAGAGGGGCCGATCACATGATCAACAGCGCCGGAAGCCCGGTCCCTGCCACTTCTTCAGCACCCTGCTAGGCCAACCGCTACTCCGAGCGGGAGTAGTCCCAGGAGATGTACTTCCGGGGCCGCACGCGGATGTAAGCGGCGCCGGGACGCGCCTCGGTGGGCCACTGCGCCTCCGGCATGCCCCGCCAGCGGGCGGCTTCGCGCGCGAGCCGCAGGAATTCGCCGGGCTCGCGGACAACCGTGGCGGTCCCCTGGATCATGACGCCCTTGATGTCCTGCATGCTGCCGCCGGACTGCAGCATGACGGTGATGTTGGGGTTGCGTTCGATGTTGCGGATCTTCTGCGTATTGTCACGGCAGCCGATGTAGACGTCGTCGCCGAGGCGGAAGTAGCCGATCGGCACGCTGTGGGGCATGCCGTCTTGGCCGATTGTGGTGAGAATGATCCAGCCCGGTCTGGAGTCCATGTAACCATGGATCTCATCGATGCTGAGGGATACGGGCATCAGTGCCTCCGGCGGCGCGCGGCCTGGCGATGTGCCGGCAGTCGAGACCTAATACAACGCCTGTTCGACCAGCGCTTCGGCGATCTCGTCGTCGCCCATGCCGAGGATCTCCCGGCAGACGTACTCGTTGTTCTGGCCGAGGAGCGGCGCGGGGGTGCGCAGGGAGCCCGGCGTCTTCGAAAGTTTGAACGGCGCGCCGTCGTAGGCCGCCGTCCCCGTCTCGGGGTGGTCCAGGTACTCGAAGTAGGCCCGGGCTTTCATCTGCTCGTCTTCCAGCACGTCCTTCGCGTTCTGGACGATGCCGGCTGGGATGCGCCTCGACTGTAACAGCGCCATCGCGTCCTCGGCGGTGCGTTCGCGGGTCCACTCCGTGATCTTTGCTTCCAGTTCGTCCTCGTTCGCCTTCCGTCCCTCGAGGGTCGAGAACCTCGCGTCCGCCGCCCAGGTGGGCGAGCCCATTGCCTCGATGAGCGCTTGCCACTGCGCGTCGTTGAACACGCCGAACGCAACCCAGCGGTCCAGGGGCTGGTTGTCCCAGGTGATGTCCTGGCAGCGGAAGGCGCCGTGCGGCGCGGCGTAGGACAGGCGGTTCCCTTTCCGCGTCTGCACGCGCCCGTTCTCGTTGTAGTCCATGACCACGGGGCCCAACGTCGAGATCACCGACTCGAGCTGCGCCAGCTCGATGCACTGGCCCTCACCGGTCTTTTTGCGGTGGCGCAGCGCGGCCAGGATGGCGATGAGCGTGTGGCCTGGGTTGATGACGTAGTCGGGGTAGTTGGTCCCCAGGCCCATCGGCGGGCGCGTGGGGAACCCACTCAGTTCGTTGTAGCCGGTGATGGCGTTGAGGACGGCCCCGAAGCCGAAGAAGTCGCGGTGGGGGCCGTCGAAGCCCTGCATGGGCTGGTAGGCGGCGATGATGTCCGGGTTGATCTTCTTCAGCTCCTCGTAGTGAAACCCCCAGCGGTCGATCATCCGCGGTGTCTGGTTCGTGATGAAGATGTCGCACCAGGCGATGAGGCGGCGCGCCATCTCCTTGCCCATCTCGGTGCTGAGGTTGATGGTGACGTCGAGCTTGCCGGCGTTGTAGTTGTTGAAGTAGCCGCTGACGTTGTAGCCGGTCTTGGTGACCCTGCCGGTGTTGGCGCACTTGGGGCAGCCGCTGCCGCCGCAGTCGGGGCAGGGCTGCTGGGCGAACGGCATCACGCCGCGGAGGCCATCGAGGTGGGCCTCGGACTCGACCCGGACGACGGTGGCGCCGTATCGCGCAAGGTTCTGCGCGCAGATCGGGCCCGCCCCGAACCACGAGAAGTCCGCGACCTTGGTGCCTTCGAGTGGGCGCTTGTTGGTCATGATGTGTCCTCGATCGAACGCGCCCAGTCCTACTCGTAGCCGGGCGGTGGATTGTACCCACCGATCCCGTCGGCGAGCATGCTCGCGAAGTCTATCGTTGTCAGGTCTTCCAGATATGGTCCAATGATCTGCACGCCCACCGGGAGGCCCTCCGGCGTTGCGCCGACCGGGGCGACGGTTGACGGTA
>DATECV010000094.1:0-5351 GCA_035286725.1 Dehalococcoidia bacterium
CTTCGCCAGCGCGATGGCGTCGCCCGGCCCCATCCCCTTCGCCAGCCCGGCCGCGATCGCCGAAGCGAACGTACACCCCGTCCCGTGCGTGCTCGTCGTGTCCACCCGGATCGACGTGAACTCCCGGTACGTCTGTCCGTCGAAGTACAGGTCCGTCGCCGAGTGCGAGTCATCGAAATGACCGCCCTTTACCACCACCGACCTCGCGCCCATCTCCACGATCTGCATCGCCGCACCCCGCGCGTCTTCCCAGGTCAGGATGCGGCGGTTCGTCAGCACCTCCGCCTCCGGCAGGTTCGGCGTCACGATCAGCGCCAGCGGCAGCAGCTCCCGGATCATCACCGAGACGGCGTCGTCCTCCAACAGCCTGTGCCCGCCCTTCGCCACCATCACCGGATCGACCACCAGCTTCTCGACGCGGTGCGCCCGCATCTTCTCCGCGACCGTCCGGATGATGCCCGCGTTCGCCAGCATCCCCGTTTTCACCGCGTCCGCACCGATGTCCTCCAGCACAACGTCGATCTGCTTCGCGACCAGCGCCTCCGGCATCGCCAGCCAGTCCGTGACCTCACGCGTGTTCTGCGCTGTGACCGCCGTGATGGCCGAGGTCCCGTACACGCCGTACGCCGCGAACGTCTTCAGGTCGGCCTGGATTCCGGCGCCCCCGCCCGAATCACTCCCCGCGATCGTCATCGCCCGCGGAATCGCTGCCATGTCCTCGCCGTTCGTCATCACATCCTCGAAGCAGGACTCAGTCCGCCGCGCCCGCGCCGGCACCCGCCGACAGCCGACCCGCGTAGCGCGGGCTTTTCAGCCCGCGCGGTCCCGCATGCCGGAGCAACGCCGTATCGCAAGATGAGAGGGGGAGCGCCGTCCGTTCCCTCCCTGCGCCGGCATTACCCGGTTCAGGTTCAGCGGTCGGTCGCCGCAGCGACCCTCTCAGCCGGCCATCGCCAGCTCCCGCGGAACGTCTGTCAGATTCAGCCTACGAACCCGTCTGGAGCGAGTCAAGCCGCCGTGATGCCAAGAGCACCGCCATTTCCCGACACCCTCGTCACATCCCGCGCCTCGTTCCAACGCCAGCTACACCGAGCCGACGCAGTACCCCACGCCGTCCCTTGGCCCCTACGCCCAACTATCGTGGCTCGACGCCGCTCCCGGGTGCCTGCCCGGCCCCCAGCAGCACCCCGCCATCCACCGGCAGCACCACCCCGGTTACATACCGCGCCTCGTCCGACGCCAGGTACACGGAGGCCCACCCGATGTCCCAGGCAGTCCCCTCGATCCCCAGCGCCGTCGCCTTCCGCCGCGCCTCCCGCAGCCCGTCCGGCATACCGGCCACCTGCACCATCGGCGTGAACACCGGCCCCGGCTCGATGCAGTTCACCCGAATCCCGTCGCGAGCGTGATCCGCCGCCAGCCCGCGTGTCAGCGCCTCCACCGCGCCCTTCGACGTCGCATACGCCGTCAGCCCTCGGGGCCGCCACGCCGCGATCGACGAGATGTTCACGATAGCGCCGCCGCCGCTCGCCTTCATGACGGGGATCGCCGCTTTCGCCGCCAGCATCATCCCCGTCACGTTCACGCGCATCATCCGCTCCCACAGCGCGTCGTCCATGTCCAGGATCGTCCCCGCCCGCGCGCCGATGCCCACGTTGTTCTGCAGAATATCCAGCTTCCCCCACCGCCCCTCCGCCGCCTCCACCATCGCCCGGCACTGCGCCGCGTCCGTCACGTCCGCCTCAAATGCCGCGCACGCATCCCCCAACCCCTCCTCCTCCAGTTGCCGCGCCGTCTCCTCCGCCCGATCACCCACCCGGTCCACCAGCAGCACCTTCGCGCCTTCCCGCGCGAACAGGATCGCCGCCGCCCGCCCGTTCCCGATCCCCTCGGTCTGCGATCCCGCTCCGGTGACGATCGCGACCTTGCCGTCCAACCGTTTCATACCGTCACTCCCTCACGGCACGAACCGCCCGCCCGTGAACTCGGTCCCTGCCTCTACGAAACAGATCGGGTTCCCCCACGGGTCGCGAGCGAAGAACGAGCGCTCGCCCCACGGTCGTACCGAGATGTCCTCACCCAGCCATGAGCATCCTGCAGCTTTTGCCCGGCCGTACACACGGTCGAGCTCATCGACCGAGAAGT
The DNA here is from genome assembly GCA_035286725.1 of Dehalococcoidia bacterium. Classification (GTDB taxonomy): domain Bacteria; phylum Chloroflexota; class Dehalococcoidia; order DSTF01; family JACRBR01; genus JACRBR01. Next base: position 2,146 of record DATECV010000094.1, read on the forward strand.
AAACGTGGTCAATGTTCGGCCGAAGCTCCTGTCCCTCGCCTCTGGGATCGACGCACGCGAGGATCGTGCCCCCGCAGTCAAAGTAATGCCGCCCACCGGAAACACGTTCACCCGGCGACCCCAGGAGCGCGCCGTAAAACGAGGCGGCGTCGTCGACGTCGCCGACCGGCAGGATCACGCGGAACAACTTCACGATCATCTTCGCCTTAGTCCGCCGCCATCTCGTCGCGCACGATGCGCCGCTCTTCCTCGCTCAGTTCCGCCTTCGCCAGAAGGTCCGGCCGTCGCCTCGCCGTCCGGATAAGACTCTGCCGCCGCCGCCACTTCGCGATCTCCGCGTGATGGCCCGAGAGCAGGATCTCCGGCACCGGCAGATCCCGATACATCGCCGGCCGGGTGTACTGCGGATACTCCAGCAGCCCCTGCGCGTGCGACTCCTCCTCCAGAGACAGCTCGGATCCCAGCACGCCCGGCTGGTGCCGCGCGACTGCATCGACTACCACGATCGCCGCTGGCTCCCCACCCGAGAGCACGTAGTCGCCGATGCTGATCTCGTCCTCGCACAGCCGTTCCCGTACCCGCTCGTCCACGCCCTCGTAGTGACCGCAGAGCAGGATCAGCCGCGGGAGGCTCGCCAGCTCGGCCACCACGTCATGATTGAGAAGCCGTCCCTGTGGCGTCAGCAGCACAACCCGCCCGCGCGGCTCCGCCATCGCCTGGACGGCATCGACACATTCGAACAGCGGCTCCGGCTTCATCACCATGCCCGGCCCGCCGCCGTAAGCGTAGTCGTCGACGACATGGTGCTTGTCGTCCGTGTACTCCCGCGGGTTATGAATGACGATCTCCAGCGCACCCGCCTCCCGCGCGCGTCCCACGATGCTGGCGTCGAAGGGTCCCGCGAACATCTCTGGAAACAGGCTCACGATGTCGATTCTCACGGCTGGCCGCGCTCCTGCGCAACGAACTCCCGCAGCGCCTGCTCCGTCGTCACGAACGCCAGCTCCTCCCACGGAAGCTCATCGATCGCATACCAGCGCACCGCCATCGACTCGAAATCCCCCACGTATGCGTCGTCCGACTCGCTGGTTCCCCGGTACACCACCAGCACGATGCCGACGTCCGTTCGTGCGTACACACCGTGCAGCGCCGTCAGGCTCACGTCCAGCCCGACCTCCTCCTTCGTCTCGCGCACCGCGCCGTCGGCTGGCGATTCGCCAAACTCCAGGAACCCGCCCGGGAACGTCCAGTATCCCCTGCGCGGCTCGATCGCCCGCTGCTGCAACAGCACGCGGCCTCCGCGCTCTACGATCACCGCCACGACGACGCGCGGGTTCATATAGTGGGTGAAGCCGCACCCCTCACACTGAAGGCGCGGCTGCCCCTCCTTCTCGACGTAACGTTCGACGAGGTACTGGCCGCAGACTTGGCAGAAGCGTGGCGTCGGCAGGCGTTCAGGCATCGCGTTGACATGATCGCTGCCAGAGCCGCTTATTCGCTACCGAATTGCTTGACTGTAAGTCCAAACCCGCCATAAGATCGCACCCATCCGCGGACCGGCGTGCCCTGAGGCGGCGGCTCCGCGCTCCCCACACTATCTGCTTCAAGGAGGAACTACGGTGGCATTCGAAGATAAGTCGTTGACTTGTCGCGACTGCGGGGGCACGTTCGTGTTCACGGCGGGAGAACAAGGCTTCTATCTCGAGAAAGGGCTCCTGAACGAACCCCAGCGCTGCGTGTCCTGTCGCGCCACGCGCCGCCGCGACCGCACGGTCACGGCGAGCGTGCGCGAAACGTCCACGGTGACCTGCGCCGAATGTGGCGCCGAGGCCACCGTCCCCTTCGTCCCCCGTCACGACCGCCCCGTCTACTGCAGCAACTGCTTCGAAACCGCCCGCGCCGTCATCGCCGGCTAGGCTACGATCCCTTACAAACCGACGGTGCCCGCCACAAGGCGGGCACCTGTCTAACATCCAACATCCAACATCTACACGCTGTCCCCTGTCCCCTGTCCCCTGTCCCCTACACCGGGCACGTGCCCCTCGATCCACTCCTCCCCGCCTTCGAACACTTCCTTCTTCCATACGGGTACGATCTGCTTGATACGGTCCACTGCGAAGTGACACGCCTCGAACGCCTCCTTCCGGTGGCCGGACGACACCGCGACCAGCAGGCTCGCCTCGCCGATCTCCAGCCGGCCCGTCCGGTGCAGGATGCCGACGCCCGTCACCGGGAACCTGGCTCGCACCTCCTCGGCTACCTCGCGCATCTTCTTGGTGGCCATCTCAGCGTAGGCGTCGTACTCCAGCCAGAGCACCTTACGCCCCAGGTTCTCGTTCCGCGCCACGCCGTAGAACAGCACCACCGCCCCGCTCTCGTCGCGCCGTACTGCGTCCACCAGCGGTCCCGGGTCCAGAGGCTCTGGCGTAATCTCGAACATCAGCCCCCGCTTACAGGCGGGATCAGCGCCACCATGTCGCCCTCCCGCAGCACGTAGTCGCTCGGCACGTACTCCTCGCCCACGGCGCACACAAGCGTCGGCAGAAATGCCTCCGTCACCGGATAGACGCTGCCCAGCCGTTCCCGCAGGTCGCGGACTGTTGCGCCGTCCGGCACGTCCAGCGTGATCTCTCGCTTTCCCACCATCTGGTGGAGCCCCGCGAACAACCGCACGTTCACGTCCATCGGCTGAATTGTACCCGCCGCTGTCCGATGTTCACGCGGACGTTAGCCTCCCGATCCGGGCGGCAGTGCGAAATCCGGCTCTGCCTCCGCGCAGGAGGCCTCCACGGTTGCCGGGTCCTCCAGGAACGCCACCACGATCTGCATCGCGCACTGCGCGTCCGGCCGGAACAGCACGCCGTGACCCATCCCCGTGAATTCCACGAGCGTGCTGTTCGACAGGCTCGCTGCTGCCATCCTCGCCCACCGCGGTGGCGTCGAGCCGTCGAACGCACCTGCCAGGATCAACGCCGGCGCGTCGCTGCGCACCGCCTCCGCCTCTCGCGCGGGTTGTGTGGCTGCGCCCCAGCGCGTGCAGAAGTCCAGCTCCTCCTGCAGTTCCGCAGCGTCGCCGATGCCGAACAGGCCGGCTGCCCGCACCGCCGGCCACAGTTCCTCGCTTGCCGTCTGCACCGCCTCGGCCGACGTGAACGGCACCTCCTCCGCGCACAGCACCGACGTTCGCATGGGCACGGCCCCCGACG
>DATECV010000095.1:0-15688 GCA_035286725.1 Dehalococcoidia bacterium
AGCTGATCGACGCGCGAAACGATGCGCAGGAGTAGCGCGACCGCGATCACCAGCACAGGGGCAGCAGTCAACACAATGCTTCGCGCGAGTAGGTCGCCGTTCCTTGCGAGCGGAAATTCGCGCAGCTCCAGGCCCAGCGCGAGTGTCGCCAGAGCGAGCAGCGTGAAGAACGCGAGGTTGAATCTCACGAATTCACTCTCCTTCCATACCGGGAACATGCTCGGCTGGTGTGGAAACCTGGGCGTAGACAGCGAGCGCCGCCAGCGCCGCGATTACAACGACTGCCGCGGCGACCAGAATCCAGCGCCGGCGGAGCCCGCTCGATCCAAAGCGGTCGATGAACGGCACCGACGCGAGGCCGGCAATTCCGACGATCGGCAGCCAGAGCAGCGCCTTGATGCCGAACCAATCCTCGAATGGGTACAGGGGAAGGAACATCCAGAGTGGCTTGGTCTTCTCCTCGCTGGGATCGATGACCTCGCCAAGGGGGGCCGAGTAGACCAGCGCCAACAGGCTCGCGAGCGCGGTGAGCAGCAGACCCCAACCCGCGATGTGGAGCAGGTGGTTGGTGAAGGGCACGAACCCCTCGTGCTCGATCGCTTCCTTGGTGTCCGTGTGCCCGACGTGACGGCGCTCCTCATGCCCCGGCAGCGAAGCGATGCCGTGGTGCTTGACCAGGAAGAAGTGGGCGACGACCAAACCAAGCAGGACGATGGGCAAGATGGCCACATGAGCGATGAAGAGCCGCTGGAGGATAGGGGTGCTGGTCGTGAACTCCGACGTAAACCACAATCCAGCGCCGCCAAGAAGCTCGCCGATCTCCTCATTGTGCTGCAGCGCCTCCCAGCCTTCCTGGTCCCACTTGAGCACCGTGCCTGTGAAGACCAGACCCGTGAACACTCCGAAGAGTCCGACACCAACAATCCAGTTGAGTTCGCGCGGGGCTCGGTATGCACCCGTGACGAACACTCGCAGCGCGTGAAGCAGAAGGGTGATCATGACCAGGTTGGCCATCCAGAAGTGGAGGCTGCGGAAGAAATCTCCCAGGCGCGCGGTCGTGATGATGTACTCGACGCTCTGGCGCGCTTCGGTCGGGTGCGCGTGATAGAACTGCGTCAGGTAGATGCCCGTCGCGATGAGTACAACGACTCCGAACAGCGTGATGCCACCGAGCGTGTAGAGGACGCTGTTGGCATGCGCTGGCACGGGATACGAGAGATCTTCCAGCCCGAGCCGCTCGTCGATCCAGCGCCAAAGCGGCTGCAGCCCCCTTCGTTCGCCGGGCTCCGCGACTGTCTGTGCCATCGCAATCCCCCTTCGATCTATGCGGGCTTCGTCGCCCGGATGGCCTTGACCATGCCCAGCATGTGGCTCGTGACATCGAGATCGGCGAAGCCTGCCGCGCGGACGTTCTCCACCGTGCGGCGGTTGATGTTCGCGCCCGACAACCGCACGGCGACGGGGTTCATCAGATCCATCGCCTTGCCCACGAACGCATTGCCGCTCCGGATGTGCTCCAGCAGCAGGAGCCTGCCGCCCGGCTTGAGTACGCGAAGGACCTCGCGCAGACCGGCGACGGGGTCGGGGACGGAGCAGAACACGCAGGTGGCGACAACGCCATCGAAGGTGTCGCCGGCGAAGTCGAGATGCTGCGCGTCCATCAGGGCCAGGTCGACGGCGATGTGCTTGCGTTCGGCGCGCGCCCGCGCTTTCGCCAGCATCCTGTCGGAGATATCAATCCCCCTCATCCGGGCGCCGGGCGGGTAATGGCGCATGTTGGCGCCGGTGCCGACGCCGACTTCAAGGATCTGCCCCGCGGCCGGCGCTTGAGTCCATAGCCGCCTCCTCAAGCGTCCGAAGACCAGGGGCTCTTCGAAGGCTTGCTGGAGATCGTAGACACGCGCCACACGGTTGTAGCGGTTGCGGACAGTCTCCGCTGCGCGGTCCGGTGGTTGGCTTTTCTGTGTGGTGACCATACGTTCCGCCTATTCTACTACAGGCTCGTAGCACTCATGTTCTACTACAGGCTCGTAGCACTCATGATGTCGAGCGGAGGGGCTCTGGCGGGTCGTTGGCCCGAACCGGCCCCGTCGATGCTTAGTTCGCCGGTGTCCCGGCCACCGGCGACTCGTGGTGCTATTCAACGTCAGACGGAAGGATGTCCTGGTTGTCCCCCGGCATGTGCCGCGTCATCCCGTCCATCATCAGGTGCATCATGCCGTCGACCTCGGTGTCGCCGGTCATCACTCCCTTCTGATGATCCTCGAAGTGCCGCATCATCCGGTTGTAGCCGTCCTGACCGAGGATCTCCCGCATGTGCTCGAGCATGTTGTCGGAGTCCATGCTGCCCATGGCGCCCATCATGCCCGTGTACGGGTCGTCCGCGTCCATGTGGTTTCGCGTGCCGTCGCTATCGCCGTCGCTTCCGGCGGCCATAGCGCCGACCGCGATGCCCAAAGCCGCGACCGCCGCCACGAGCAGTCCGACGATGATCCTGGATTGCGTGTTCATGTAATCCTCCTGCCTTCAGAATCCGCCCATCTGGTTGAGCGCCAGCACGATGATCGCGATGACGATCGTCATCAGCGCCGCCGTGACAAGCGCGGGCCCAACGCCAAACTGCGCAAAGACGACAATGCCAACGAATCCCACCGTACACACGGCGAACAAGAGCCCGAACGCCAGCACGGCGACGCGATCCAGGGAGCTCCGATCAGTTGCCATCGTGCTCACCTCCTGGCGGCAGCTCTTCGCCGATCGACTGGGCGAGCCGGCGTGCCTCGTTCATCAGAGCGATGCCGTAGTCCATCGCTGCTTCGCCGTCCGCCTTCATGGCACCCACGTTGGGCGCGAACGCGTCGACGGCCTGGAGAAGTTCGGGGTCCCCTGCCGCCTCGTCGCGCATGACACTGATGTGGGCTTGCATCGCGTCCGCGTGATCCACGAGCGTTTGGCCCAAGGCGTGCAGGTTCGTGCCGTCGCCGTATACACGGCCCAGTTCGATGGCATTCCCGGGACGGGCGCCTGGATCGTGTTCTATGGCCTTCGCCGAACCGGCGAGAACACGGAGCGCGCGCGCGTTTGCACGGATCGTTTCCGCGTCCGCGGCCCAGTGAGCGTGATCAGTCCGATCTGCCGCCGCACTCGTCATGGCATCCGCGTGTTGATCCATGGCGTCGGCATCCGTGCTGGCGGCGCCAGCGAGGGCGACAATGGGGTCGAGGTTCAGTTCGTCATACACAGCTTCGTCGCCGCCCGACGAGCCACAGGCCGCGGCGGTAACGAATGCGGCGGCGGCGGCGGCGGACAGGACTGCTAGAGCCATGATCTCGACCTTGTCTGAGTCGCGAACGTGCCGCGCACCGCTCGCCTCCTACCGGACAACGAGCTTTCCGCGGAACATCCCCATCTGGCAACCGAAGTCGTACGTGCCTGGCTTGTCGGGTGTGAACTCGATCGGCACGGCTTCTCCGGTCGGCAGGTGCGCGCTCTTGCCGAAGTCTTCGAAGATCACCATCTCACTGCAGGAAGCGGTCTCCTCCCGCTGAAACGTGAGGCGCACGGGGCGTCCGTGTTCCACAACGATGACGTCGGGCGTGTAGCCGCCCTTCACCAGCACCATCGCCTCCTGGTAGCCACGGGAGGTGAGGCCCGCCTCGACGCCCTCGCCCTTCGGCCCCCAGAAGAACCACACCGTCATGGCGATGGACGCGACGCCACCCAGCGTGACAAGAATCTGATCGATCTCCATCGCTATGACTCCTTTGGCTTCCAGCCGCGCAGGCGGTTGGCGTTGGTGACGACCGTGACCGAGCTGAATGCCATCGCGCCCGCGGCCAGCAACGGCGAGAGCAGCAGACCGACCAGCGGATAGAAGATGCCCGCCGCGACCGGCAACCCGGCGGCGTTGTAGATGAACGCTCCGACCAGGTTCTGATAGACGTTGCGCATCGTCGCCCCGCTGATCGCGATGGCGGCGACGACGCCGTTCAGGCTCCCGCCCACGAGCGTCACGTCAGACGCCTCGATGGCGACATCGGTCCCCGTGCCGATGGCGAAGCCGACATCGGCCTGTGTCAGAGCGGGCGCGTCATTGATGCCGTCGCCCACCATGCCCACGCGCTTTCCTTCGAGTTGCAGCTTCCGCACCTCGTGCGCCTTGTCCTCCGGGAGTACCTCGGCGAGCACGCGGTCAACACCGACGATGCGTGCGATCGCGTCTGCCGTCCGCTTGTTGTCGCCGGTGATCATGGCGACTTCGATGCCGAGCTTGCGCAGCGCAGTGATTGCCTCGATGGACTCGGGCTTGATCGTGTCCGCGACGGCGATGACGCCCGCCGCCACGCCATCCAGCGCGAGGTACATCGGCGTCTTGCCCTGGCCGGCCAGTTTGTCCGCCGTCGCCTCGAGTTCGCCGACCGCGATATCGAGGTCCGCCATGAGTTTGCGATTGCCGAAGAGGACGTGCCTGCCATCGAGATCCGCTTCGACGCCCCGTCCGGTGAGCGCCTTGAAGCCGTGCGGCTCCGGGAGCTCGACGTTCCGCTCCTGCGCCGCGGTCACGATGGCCTGGGCGAGCGGATGCTCGGACGAGCGCTCGACGCTCGCCGCGAAACGCAGCACCTCTGCCTCGTCGAACCCGGGCCCGGCGGCAATATCCGTCAGAGCCGGCTTGCCCCACGTAATCGTGCCCGTCTTGTCCAGAACGATCGCGTCGAGCTTGCGCGCCGCCTGCAGCGCGTCGCCGCCGCGGAAAAGGATGCCCTGCTCCGCGCCCTTACCCATGCCGACGGTCAGTGACGTAGGCGTCGCGAGGCCCAGCGCACATGGGCAGGCGATGATCAGCACTGTCACGCCGACGATCACCGCGTAGGCGAGCGCGGGCGTCGGACCGAGGTCGTACCAGCCCACAAACGCGCCCGCGGCGATGATCAACACCGCCGGCACGAAGATGGCCGACACCTGATCGACGGTCCGCTGGATGGGCAACTTCGTCGCCTGCGCGTCCTGCACCATGCGGACGATGCTGGCGAGCGCCGTATCTTTCCCGACCTTCATCGCGCGGAACTTGAACGCGCCCGATGTGTTCATCGTCGCCCCGATCACCGGGTCGCCGCTCTTCTTGTCGATCGGCAACGATTCCCCGGTCACCATGGATTCGTCGATGCTGGACTCGCCGTCAACGATCACGCCGTCGACCGGTATTTTCTCGCCCGGACGTACCTGAAGGATGTCGTTGACGACAACTTCCTCGACCGGAATGTCCTGCTCGCGCCCGCCGCGGACAACGCGCGCCGTCTTCGCCTGGAGCCCGACGAGCTTCTTGATCGCCTCCGAGGACCGGCCCTTCGCCTTCACTTCGAGTGCCAGACCAAGCGTGACGAGCGCGACGACGACCGCACTCACGTCGTAGTAGACCTCGGCGAATCGCTCCTCCGGAAAGATGCCGGGCCAGGTGACGGCGACGGTGGAGTACAACCAGGCCGCCGTGATGCCGGTCGCGATCAGCGTGTGCATGTTCGCCGTCCGGTGCTTGAGCGCCGCCCAGCCATTGACGTAGAACTGCGCACCGGACCAGAGCAGCACCGGCACGGTGATCAGCCCGAGGGCCCGCCAGGTCCACCAGAGCGAGTTCGAGCCCTTCGCAAAGAAGCTCCAGCTGTCAAGCCCGAACACGCCTGGATAGGACAGGATGACGACCGGGATGGAGATGACCGCCGCGAACCAGAACTTTCGCATCAGGCCGCGGTACTCGCGGTCCTGCTCGCTCTCCTGCCGCTCGATTGCGCCTTCAGCCGCCGCGGGCGCCTGGCGGACGCCGTAGCCGGCACGCTCGACGGCGGCGTGCAGCGACGCCACCTCAAGCCTGGCCGGCTCGTAGACGACCGTTGCCTCGTCGGTGGCCGGATTGACCGTCGCGACATGGACGCCGGGTGTACGCTCCAGCTCGCGTTCGATGCTGACGACGCACGACCCGCAGTACATCCCCTGGATGCCCAGCCGCACCGTCGCCACGGGCGCATCCACGCCCAGGGCGTGCAACACCTCGACGAAGTCATCGACGGCGACCTCGTTCGGGTCGTATACAACCGTCACGAGTCCACGCGTTCCATTCACTGCCACGCTCTCCACACCGGCCAGGCTGTGCAGCCCCGATTCGATGCGGTCGGAGTCGGCGGAAGTGATGTCCGGAAGCGGGAGCCGGATCAACCGTGCACCGGGCGTATCGGAAACACCCGTAGTCGACGACATCGTGCCGGGCACGTAGGCCTCGGGCGCCGCGCGGAACCGATCGCGACACTCGCCGGAGCAGAAGAAGTAGGTCCGGCCGTGCCAGGCCTCCCGATGCAGCATCGTCCCGTCGCGCAGCTCGACCGGCATGCCGCAGACGACGTCGCGAACGCGAGACGGAGCCTCGGCGGTCTTGGCGGATACGGTTGTCATCGCGAGCTCCCTGGGTCGCTGCGCATCAAGATGCACGTTCGTGCTCCTAGTGGCCGCGGCCGTGGCTCATGAAGCGGGCGTGCAGGAAAAACATGAGGGCGACCGCCGGGAACACGACAAACAGACCGAGCGGATACCCGACCGCTGGCAGGACGACGAACACTAGGAGCAGGACTCCCGCGCACATCGCCATCATCATCGCCATCATGCCGAACATGGACGCATCACGATGCTCGTCATGCCGGCTGTGGTCCGTTCCGTGCTCTCTGTTCGTGTCCATGGCCCCCGGGGTCTGTACGACCTGCTTGTAGTAGTTCATGTCCACCGTAGTACTGGGCGGGAGTACGCTCTAAGAGCCGTCCGGGGTCAGTCCGATATGCCGATCGGCCTCCCGGACGCGATGGCGCCATTCGCCCAAGGCCGGTTCAGGCCGTCCGGCCCTTTTGGCGCTCCCGCGGCGTCCCTAAGGTGAGGGGGAGTATCAGGAGGCCAGCCGTGCGCCAGCGCAGCTCCTACGTCGCCGACAAACGCCGGATCCTGGGCCGCCTGAAGCGAATCGAAGGCCAGGCCCGCGGTCTGGCCAGGATGGTGGAGGAAGACCGGTACTGCATCGACATCATGCAGCAGATCGCCTCGTTGCGGGCGGCGGCGGATGGCGTGGCGCTCATTCTGCTCCGAGATCACCTCGACGGTTGCCTGAGAGAGGCCGTCAAGGCTGGACGCGGCCAGGAGAAGATCGACGAGGTGGTTGAAGTTGTGCGACGCTACAGCCGCAGCTGACCCCTTCCATGGCATGAAGCCGAAGATCGGCGTAATGGGCTCATGCAGCGAACCGATCAGGGACTACGCCCGGCGGAAGGCGTACGAACTCGGCGAGGCAATCGCCGATCAGGATGGCATCCTGATCACGGGGGCCAGTCCCGGGCTTCCTTACGAGGCCGTGCTTGGCGCCAAAGCGCGGGGTGGGATGACCGTCGGCATTTCGCCGGGGCTCAGTCTTGCCGAACACGTCGCCAAATACGACTCACCCTGCCAGGGGTTCGACGTCCTCATCTACACGGGTAGCGGACTGATGGGCCGTGAAGTCGAGAACATTCGCAGCTCCGACATCGTCGTTATCGTTGGCGGCCGATCGGGCACGCTGGGCGAGTTCGCGATCGCGTACGATGAAGGGAAGCTGATCGGCGTCGTACGCGGCACCGGGGGCATCGCCGACGAGGTCCAAATGCTCGCCAAGATCTGCGAGAAGGAGACCGGCGGTCACATAATCTACGGCACCGAACCGGCCGCCCTCCTCCGCGACCTGTTGACCTACTATCGCACGGTTCATTGCAGCCATCCATCCTGCTTCGGCTAAAGGCACAGATGCTGCGCTACGTCGCCACCGCGGTCCAGGATCTTGAGTCGTACGCGGAGTTCGTCGAGGAAACACGGCTCGCGGGATTGCGCGCGCTGGCACGCGACCTTCGAGGCGCGCGAATCCTGCAGTTGAACGCCACACCCTATGGAGGTGGGGTCGCCGAGTTGCTGAACTCGCTGATTCCTCTCGAGCGAGGACTGGGGCTCGACGTCCACTGGGGGGTGATCGTGGCGGAGCCGCCGTTCTTTGCCCTTACCAAACGCCTGCACAATGCGCTGCAGGGCGCGCCGCTATGGGAGGTCACCAAGCAGGAACAGGATGCATATCTGCGCCACAACGGCCACGTCGCCGACGCAATCCGTGGCAAGTACGACATCGTCATCATCCACGACCCGCAGCCGGCGCCCGTCCGGCGCCTCGCGTCCGACGGCGGCACCCGCTGGGTCTGGCGCGTCCACATCGATCTCTCGGCGTACAACCGGGACGCCTGGACGTTCCTGGTCCCGTACGTCGAAGAATACGACGCGTTCGTGTTCACGTCGCCAGAGTTCATCCCGGATCGCCTCGGCGATGGCCGTGTGCACTGCTTCCCGCCGGCGATCGACCCGCTGAGCCCGAAGAACATCGCGCTGCCCGCCCCGTTGCGCGACCGCATCGTGCGCTGGATTGGCGTTCAACTGGACCGGCCGATCCTGACACAGGTCTCGCGCTTTGACCAGTGGAAGGACCCGCTGGGCGTCGTCCGCGTCTACCGCGAGCTGAAGGAGAAGCATCCTGGGCTCCAACTCGCGCTGCTGGGGTCGATGGCCCTCGACGATCCCGAAGGCTGGAGCTTCTACGAACGGATCGTCAGGGAGGCGGGAGACGACCCGGACATCCATGTCGCCTCCAACTTCACGGGCATCGGAAACCTGGAGGTAAACGCCTTCCAGTCGGCATCGGACGTCGTCATCCAGAAGTCGATTCGCGAGGGGTTCGGCCTCATCGTGTCGGAGACGCTGTGGAAGGGCACGCCGATCGTCGCGGGGCGGACGGGCGGCATCCCGCTGCAGATGACCGATGGCGAAGGGGGGTTCCTCGTCTCGCGCGAAGAGGACTGGGTGCCCCGAATCGACGCGCTGCTCTCGAATCCAGAAGAAGCGCGGCGCATTGGCACGCGAGGCCGTGAGCGGGTGCGACAGCGATTCCTCATCACACGGTTGCTCGAAGATGAGTTGAGCTTGCTGGCAGGCATGGCGCCGGGTGCAAAGACTCATGCACCATGAACGTATTGACGATCAATTGCGGCAGCTCGAGTCTGAAAGCACATCTCTGCGACGTTGACGTTGGCAGCTTGAGCATCGTGACCGGTGGAGCCGTCGAGCGCATAGGAGCAGACGCGTCGATCAGAGTCCAGGGCCCAGGTCGATCACCTGTCCACTCGTCGATTGTCATCAGCGATCACCGTACTGCGCTACGCGCTCTGCTTGACGCTCTGGGTGTCGAAAGACGATCGGTCGAAGCCATCGGGCATCGCGTCGTCCAGGGCGGCGCATATACGCAGCCAGCCATCATCAACGACGCGGTCATACGTTCGATCGATGCGGGCAGGCGCCTCGCTCCGCTGCACAATGGGCCGTCGCTCGACGGCATCCTCGCGGCTGGCGAAGACCTCCCAGGCATCCCAATGGTCGCGGTTTTCGATACGGCCTTTCACGCCACGATGCCCAAGGTGGCGTCGCAATACGCGTTGCCGCGGCAAGTGACGCTGAAGTACGGTCTCTGGCGCCATGGCTACCATGGCATCGCACATCGCGCGATGGTCGAGCGTTACGCCCAGTTGAACGACAAGGCCGTAGAGGATGTGACACTGGTCTCGCTCCAGTTGGGCAACGGTTGTTCCGCAACAGCCGTATTAAACGGGCGTTCCGTCGACACGTCGATGGGCTTCACGCCACTGGAGGGACTGGTCATGGGTACGCGCCCTGGTGACATTGACGCCGGCGCAATCACGTATCTCCTCAGGGAAGCGGCCTGGTCGGCCGATGATATCGAACAGTTGCTCAATCGTGAGGCGGGGCTCCTCGGCGTCTCAGGCTCGAGTGGCGACATGGCGACGCTCCTGGAAGAGGAAGCACAGGGCCGCCCGCACGCGAATGAGGCGATCGAGATGTTTTGCTACCGCGCGCGCAAGTACATCGGCGCATACCTGGCCGTGTTGGGACGGGCGGACGCCATCCTCTTCGGCGGCGGTATCGGCGAGCGTTCGCCGGAGGTTCGCCGCCGAATCTGCGAACCGCTGGAGCCGCTTGGCCTGCACATAGATCACGGGCGCAACGCCGCGCTGACCGAAAGCGAGGGCCCGTTCCACTCAGCCGGGAGCCCCATCGCCGCGTGGGTCATTCCCACCGATGAGGAGCGCGTCATCGCGAGAGACACGTTCGATTGTCTTACGGGGGGCAGGCAGAACTGAGTAACTGAACCGCCGGGGAGGAAGACCAGACATGAACGACCGTGATACGCCCCGACCCGCATCCGTAAGTGGTCCGCTGTCTGCCGAAGAAGCCAGACGTATCAATTCCTGGTGGCGGGCTGCCAACTATCTCTCTGTGGGACAGATCTATCTTCTCGAGAATCCGCTGCTCCGCGAACCGCTGCGGATTGAGCACATCAAACCGCGGCTTCTGGGTCACTGGGGAACGACCCCCGGCCTGAACTTCATCTACGCACACCTCAACCGCGCGATCAATGCGCACCGGCTGAACGCCATGTACGTGATCGGCCCGGGCCATGGGGCGCCGGGCATCCTCGCGAACGCCTACCTCGAGGGAACCTACAGCGAGGTCTATCCCGACATCGGCCAGGATGAGGGCGGGATGCGCAGGTTCTTCCGGCAGTTCTCCTTCCCGGGAGGCATCCCCAGTCACGTCGCCCCCGAAACACCCGGCTCGATCCACGAGGGCGGTGAGCTGGGATACGCGCTCGCTCACGCGTATGGCGCCGCCTTCGACAATCCCGATCTCACCGTGTTCTGCGTTGTGGGAGACGGCGAGGCGGAGACTGGACCGCTGGCCGCGAGCTGGCACTCCAACAAGTTCGTGAACCCGGCCAGGGACGGCGCCGTCGTCCCCATCCTTCATCTAAACGGGTACAAGATCGCGAACCCGACGGTGTTGGCAAGGATTCCGCGAGAGGAGCTGCAGCACTTGCTGGAGGGGTACGGACATCGTCCCTTCTTCGTCGAAGGCGACGACCCGGCCATGATGCACCATCAGATGGCGGCCACCGTCGACGAGGTTCTTCAAGAGATCGAACGGATCCGTGCGCACGGGCGCGATGGCGGCCCGCATGAGGGGCCGCGCTGGCCGATGATCGTGCTTATCACGCCCAAAGGCTGGACATGTCCTCGGGAAGTGGATGGCGTCCCAATCGAGGGCACGTTTCGCTCCCACCAGGTGCCGCTTGCCGGATTCGCCGAACACCCGGATCGAATCCAGATCCTCGAGCAGTGGATGCACAGCTACCGGCCCGATGAGTTGTTCACCGGAGAGGGAGCGCCGCTTCCAGAGATCGCTGAGCTTGCGCCCGGCGGAGACCGGCGCATGAGCGCCAATCCGCACGCCAACGGCGGGCTGCTCCTGCGCGACCTGGCACTTCCGGACCTGCGTGCCTATGCGGTGGACGTGCCCGTCCCCGGGACGATATTCAGCGAGGCGACGCGCGTCCTCGGCTCGTACTTGCGGGACGTCGTCCGCGCGAACATAGACAACTTCCGGATCATGGGCCCGGATGAGACCGCTTCAAATCGCCTCGACGCCGTGTTCGACGTCACGGACCGCGCCTGGGACGCAATAACCGTGCCAGGCGACGATCACCTTGACCCGGATGGCAGGGTGATGGAGATCCTCAGCGAGCACATGTGCCAGGGCTGGCTCGAAGGTTACCTGCTCACGGGCCGGCACGGGCTGTTCAGTTGCTACGAAGCCTTCATCCACATCGTCGACTCGATGTTCAATCAGCATGCCAAGTGGCTGAAGGTAGCGCGCGGGATTCCGTGGCGCAGGCCCATCGCTTCGTTGAACTACCTGCTCACCTCGCACGTCTGGCGGCAAGATCACAACGGCTTCTCACACCAGGATCCTGGATTCGTCGACCACGTCGTGAACAAGAAGGCTCAAGTGATTCGCGTGTATCTGCCGCCGGACACGAATACGCTGCTATCCGTAGCCGATCACTGCCTGCGAAGCCGCGACAAGGTCAATGTCATCGTTGCCGGAAAGCAGCCCGGCCTGAACTATCTGTCCATGGACGATGCCATCATCCACTGCACGCGTGGAATCGGCATCTTCGATTGGGCGAGCAACGACCAGGCCGGCGAACCGGACGTTGTCCTGGCTTGCGCCGGGGACATTCCGACTATGGAAACCGTAGCCGCGGCTGCGCTTCTGCGCGAACATCTTCCGCAACTGCGCGTGCGCGTTGTGAACGTCGTCGACCTTATGCGACTGCAGCCGGAATCCGAGCATCCAAACGGCCTCTCCGACGCCGAGTTTGACGCGCTCTTCACGACGGACCGCACAATCCTGTTTGCCTATCATGGCTATCCCTGGCTTATTCATCGCCTGACGTATCGCCGCACGAACCACGACAACATGCACGTGCGCGGCTACATCGAGGAGGGGACGACCACGACGCCGTTCGACCTCCTGATGATGAACAATCTCGACCGGTACCACCTTGTGATGGATGTCATCGACCGCGTTCGGAACCTGGGGCCGCGCGCCGCGCACGTCCGCCAGTTGATGGAGGACACACGGTTGCGCGCGCGCCAGTACACGCGAGAGCACGGTGAGGACACGCCGGAACTGAGAAACTGGACGTGGCCGTCCTGACCACCGTCAGTTGGGCGGTTACGAACGGGCGGAATGGCATCTGACGGCGCTCCGCACCTGCCACTACGCTGTTGTAGGGGCCGTGGGGCCGGACCATGGAGAACGCGCCGCGAACGCCGGGCATGCTGTTCGCGGCGTAATCGCAAGCCAGCGCGCACATCGCCCCGGCCGTCATCCGGAATGGCCCCGCGGCAGAGACCGAGGATGCAGAACGAAGTGACCATAGAGATATCCGCAAGCGAATCGCCCACACCGCCGGACGAGAAGACCGTTCTCGGCCGTATCGGAGCAGCCTTCTCGGCTGGTGTGGGCGCGGTGTCCGGTATCGCGCCTCACGTCCTGCACCACGCCGGTCCCATCGCCGGCGCGGCGTTGGTGACTGGCGCTGGAGGCACGCTTCTGTTCGGTGCGATCGGGTTCGTGCTCACTGTTCCGATGCTGCTCCGGCTGAAGAGCCGCTTCGGCAACTGGTTCGCGCCCGGAATCGCGCTGGCCATCTTCGCCGCCGTCTTCACCGTCTCGACGCTGTGGATCGGCCCGGCAATCCGAGGCGACGGCGGGAGCTCCGCGGATCAGGCCGGCGACCACTCCTCTCACCACTAGCGCCGTATTCAGTGCCTGACATCGAAGAACCCCCGGCTCCGGTAGCCAGGGGTTCTCGCACGAGGGGAAACAGCCTTGCCCGGTTCAATGGGCGGCAGCCGCCGGTCCGTGCGGCCGGCCGCCGAGTTCATCCAGCAGTGCGCGGTATCGCTCTTCATCGATCTCGCCCGAAGCCAGACGGCGCCTCAGCGTCTCTTCGGGGGACTCCCTCGTCCTCTTGTTTTCGCCCAGCCAGTTCACGAGGATGATCGCGCCCACGATCAGCAGCCCCCAGAACACGACCATCCAGACGGACATCAGAATCCACCAGCCTCCATCATGATCCCACATCGCGCTCACCTCACTTTCCGTCTCGATCATCGCGGACGCTCCCGCTCGCCGGGAGGGCCGTTCGTCATCAGACCCCGGTCGAACGGCCCATTGCTACTCATTTGTAGTAGATCTTGTTCACGGCCGTTTCGCTCCGCGCGGGCCCAGCGTGTATAGTCGGTGCAGGATGAAACGCACGCGCTCGAGCCGTTTCCTCGGCCCCCTTGAAGCCCGCGTGATGGCTGTCGCATGGAAGGCGGGGACGCCGCTCTCCGTCCGCGACGTGGTGGACGCGCTGGGCGCGACGAGCCCGGCGTATACGACCGTCATGACCATCATGTCCAGGCTGGCGGAAAAGGGGCTGCTCAGCCGCCGGCCGGCCGGCAAGGCATATCTCTATGAGGCGCGGTTGAGCGAGTATGAGTTCCTGGAGCGCACGGCTCGACGCTCGGTCCGCAAGCTCGTGGAGGATTTCGGCGAACTGGCCTTGACCCAGTTTGCGGCGGAGTTAGACCGGAAGAAGCCGGGCACCGCCGAACGGCTGCGAAGGCTTCGCGATCGCTCGTAGCCCCGTCAACCGGAGCACACGTGCAACACGTGAGCGTCGACCGCACCGGTCGTGATGACGAACAATCCCGCGGCCATGCCGAGCACGGTTGCGGCGCTCACAAAGGCCGGGAGCAGCCGCCGGCGTCCTCGCGGGAATGGCTGTTCGCCTTCGAGGGAAGCCAGGCGGGCCTCCAGCATGCCGGCGAACGGCGCCACGGCTCCCACCTGCGGTGACTCCTCAACCTGGAGTAGCGCGGACACGAGGGCACGCCGCGATCCCATCACCGCGATCACGTCGGCGTCGGCGTCCATCTCCTTCGCCGCCTGGAAACGGCGCGCCAGCTCTCCAAGGAGCGGCGCGAACACGAACGCGCGCGCCAGCGACCCCACGACGAGCGCGCGCAACGGGTCACGCCTCCGGACGTGCGCGGCCTCGTGGTGCAGGACGGCCTCCAACTCCTCTTCGCCCAGACATTCGATGAGCGCCGTCGTGATCGCGACCGTAGGCCGGAGGTAGCCGAATGTAAAGGCGCGGGGTTCCGCGGACTCAACAAGCACGGTCCGCGACAGCCCGGCCTTCCGCATCCTCCGGCGAAGGGACGCCGGCACGGGCCGCACCGTGCGAAGATCGCGGCCAATTCGCCGCCTCGTACGATAGATGCTCGCCAGAAACGACAGCAGTCCGAGCCCGGTGCTCGCGACCGCGAGCGTGCCGAATCCGATGTAGGACACGTGCGCGAGGGGAGACAGGGTATAAGACAGCGCGTCTCGGCAGAGGCCCGCGACCGGTGCGGGGCCGTCAGCCAGCGCCAACCGTATGTCGTGGGTCGCGCGGGACAGCGCGAACGCGACCGCCCCCGCCGGCAACGCGGCCGCCGTCAGCAGCCAGAAGAAGGCGCGGTCGGATGTGGCCGTCACGCGTCCATGATAGCGCCACCGCGCCCGTTCAGCCGCAAGTGCGACGGACTCATCGGCGGTCGGTTGCGGTTATCACGCGGAGCAGGGAACTCAACGCGCTAATCCGTTCGCGGCGTTCTTCGCTATACTGCCGGAGCGCCCGATTGCGGGCGCTCCACATCGCCGGCCGGCGTAGCTCAGCGGTAGAGCAGCTGTTTCGTAAGCCTCCGTACGCCGAGCGCTGTGCTCCGACCTCACTCCCCTAACCGTGGCCACGACAATTGTCTGGTGTTCAGATGGATTCTGGGCCGCCGCGAACGGCATCATTACAGCGGCCACAGTGGTCATCTGCACAGTGCGTGATCGACGGATCAAGCCGGATGGCCGACGAAGCGGCATCCAGCGCTTCTTGGGCGATGAACGCCGTCAGGCCGCTCGACCCAATCGCTGCTCGTCTTGCGTGTGGTCGCAGCGCTGGCTCTAGTTTGGAGAAGCCGCTCGAACAGCCTCCGACATCGACCTCGGCTACCCCCCGTTCGGTGCGTGCCCACCTCCGGAAGAGGCTGCGCCCGGCAAGCCTCTCAGCCACGTGAATCAGCGTCATCGACGACAAATCGACGCCGATAAGCAGGACGAATCCGCCCGCGGCGCACAG
>DATECV010000096.1:0-8425 GCA_035286725.1 Dehalococcoidia bacterium
CTGCACCACCTGCGCCGGTGAGCTGCCCTCGCCGAAGCCCATCGGGCGGATGATCGTCTTCTCGATCTCGTCGTAGTTGCGACCGACGGCGTCGCAGTGCTCGCGAAGGATGGCGAGCTTGCGCGCGACGGCGGACGGCGATTCGGCGAACAGGTTGCAGGCGTTGGCGTACTTCGCGACGAGACGCAGCGTCTTCTTCTCGCCGCTGCCGCCGATGAGGATCGGCGGGTGCGGCTTGCTGATCGGCATCGGGACGTTCAGCGTCTCGGCGAGCTGGTAGTGCTTGCCCTCGAACGGCGCCACCTCGCCCGACCACATCTGCTTCACGATGCGCAGCGCCTCTTCGAGCCGCTGGAAGCGCTCCTTCAGCGGTGGGAAGGTCACGCCGAGGCCGAGGTGCTCGCGCTCGTACCACGCGGCGCCGATGCCGAGGTACGCGCGGCCGCCGGAGAGCACGTCGAGCGTGCTGACCTGCTTCGCGAGGATGCCCGGGTGGCGGTAGGTCACGCCGGTGACGAGCGCGCCGAGTCTCACGCGTGACGTCTGGCCCGCCAGGTACCCCAGCGCCGTGTACGCCTCCAGCATGTCCCACTCGGCCGGGCCGGCCATCGGGATCTGGAAGAAGTGGTCCATCACCCAGATGGAGTCATAGCCTGCGCCCTCGGCCGAGCGCGCGATCTCCGCGAGCTTGCCGCCGAGCGCGGGCGGCCCGCCGGGCCAGGTGAAGTAGGGGAGTTGCAGTCCAAGTTTCACGGGAGAGTCCTTTCCGTTCGCAATGCGTCGTGATGGTGCTAGGCGGCTACTTCTTCAGTGCGGACCACATCATCTCTTCCGTCTGTCGCACGGCGGCTTCGTCGTAACGCAGGCCGTCGGCACCGGCCCTCTTCACGAGGCCCGTGAAGGCGCCCATCACGAGCGCGAGCAACGTGCCGGGCTCGACCTCGCGGATCGCGCCGGAAGCCTGTGACGCGTGTACGAAGGCCGTCGTCTGCGCGTCGATCTCGGCCGCCAGCGCCCGGCTCTCGTCGTCCAGGTACGCGGCGTGGTGGTGCGTCTCGATGAAGGCGATGGCGCGCGGGTGGTCGACGGCGAAGCGCCACAGCCCGCGCCAGATGAGGCCGAACTGCTCGCGGACCGTACTCCCCCCGGCGACGGCCTCGACGAGCGTCCGCTGCATCTCGCCCTTCCAGCGCCGGTACAGCGCGTTGACCAGCGCCTCCTTCGAGGGAAAGTAGCGGTAGATGGTGCCGGCGGCCACGCCGGCCGTCTCGGCGACAAGCGGCACCGGCGTGCCATCGAACGTGCGCTCGCTGAACAGTGTGAGGGCTGCGTCGAGGATGGCCTCGCGCTTGTCGGAGTCAGCGGTGGGGGCGACGGAAGCGGTCACGGAATGAATGTTCATTCATATCGTTGCGAAAGTCAAGAGCTCCTCGCCGCACGCACTGCGGGAAGCGGCTCCCGGACTCATCAGGTCCCTGGTTTGACCGCGCGGGTGGCGTAGTAGCCGGGCATGTACTTCGCCGTGATCGAGGCGTGGTGCGGCGCCTCCACGAATGCGGTCAGCACGAAGCCGGCGGCGAGCTGTCCGCCGATCTGGTCCGTGAGGGTGTGGCTGTACTCCAGCGGGCCGTCGCCGACGAGCCTCGCGCGCTCCTCCGGCGTCATGTGTGTCAGATCGGAGTACGGCAGGGTGTGCCGCACCACCAGCTCGCCGCGCTCCTCGGCTTCCCGGTCGAAGACGAACAGGTCCGGGTTCATGAAGCCGGCCAGCAGCGTCCCGCCCGGCCGCAGCACGCGGAAGCACTCGCGCCACACCGGCGCCAGCTCGGGACAGAACAGGTTCGAGACGGGGTTGAACACGAGGTCGAAGCTTTCGTCCGCGAATGCACGCAAGTCGCGCATGTCGCCCTGTACCGTCTTGACGTCGAGGCCGTCTCGCTCCGCCACCATCCGGTCCTGTTCAAGCTGCTTCGGCGAGTTGTCGAACACGGTGACGTTCGCGCCCGCCGCCGCCAGGATCGGCCCCTGCTGCCCGCCGCCCGATGCCAGGCACAGCACGTCGAGACCCTCCAGGTCGTCCGGGAACCAATCGCGCGGGACCGGCTCGTAGCCGATGAGCACCACGGACCAGTCGCCGTTGCGGGCAAGCGCGACAGCGTCGGACGAGACGGGCCGCGTCCATTCGTTGTCCTGCGAGACCTGTTTGTCCCAGGCTTCCCGGTTGTGTGCGACGGGGTCCACAGCCGGCGGGGTCACAGCGACTTCGCGAACTGCACCAGCTCGCCGACGACCTCGTACCGGCCGAAGGAGGGCACCAGATACGTGCCGTCGCACATGGGGCGGCACTGCTCCAGCAGCTCCCGCGCCTGCGCCAAGCCCTCGGCGACGCCATTCTCGCCCGCGCGCCGCATGCGCTCGCGCACGTCCTCGGGCACGAACACGCCGGCGAGCTCGTTGTGGATGAACTCGGTGTGCTTGTGGCTCTGCAACGGCATCACGCCGATCAGCACGGGGATATCGATCGGCCCGAGGCGCTCGAGGAACGACTCCAGGCTGCCGGCGTCGTAGAACTGCTGCGTCATCAGGCAGTCGGCGCCGGCGTCGATCTTCCGCCGCACGCGGTCCAGCTCCAGGTCGACGTTGTCGGCCGTGGGGTTGGCGGCGCAGGCGACGAAGAAGTCCGTCCCCTTGCCGATGCTGTTGCCCGCCCAGTCGGTGCCGTTGTTCAGCATCTTGATGATGCGGATGAAGCCGATGGAGTCGACGTCCCACACGCCCGTCGCGCGCGCGTAGTCGCCTCCCGACGGCGGGTCGCCCGTGAGCGCGATCACGTTGCGGATGCCGAGGGCGTGCGCGCCCAGCAGGTCCGACTGGATCGCCATCAGGTTGCGGTCGCGCGAGGTGAAGTGGATGATCGTCTCGACCCCCACCTGCTGCTGCATCAGCACGGCCAGCGCGATCGCGCTCATGCGGACGCGGGCCATCGGGCTGTCCCCGATATTGATGGTGTCCGCGCCCATCGCCTTCAGCGCCGCCGCCCCTTCGAGCGCCTTGCGCGGATTCAGCCCGCGGGGTGGGTCCAGCTCGACGCTGACGGCGAACTCGCCCGCGGCCAGCTTCGCCCGCAGCGTGCGCGGTTTTTCGACCGCGGCCGGCTCCGGAGCGCCCGCGGGCGGGCTGCTGACCGTGATCAAGGAGTCGATCTTCGGCTGCGCTTTGCGGTTCCACTCGCGCTCCAGCATGTCGCGCATAGCGGCGGTGTGCTCCGGCGTTGTGCCACAGCAGCCGCCGACGATGTTCGCACCCGCCTGCACCAGCCGCTTGGTGTACTCGGCGAAGTACTCGGGTGTCGCGCGGTACACGAGCCGGTTGTCTACGTACTTCGGCAGGCCTGCGTTCGGCATCGCCGACAGCCGTATCGACGACGACGCGGCCATCTGCTCGATGACCTCCAGCGCGTTGTGCGGGCCGAGACTGCAGTTGATGCCGGCGACGTCGGCGCCCAGCGACGCCGCGATGTTCGCCACCTCGTCGGGCGGCTCGCCGCCCAGCGTCCGATTGTCGCGCTGGAACGTACACTGCGCGACGACCGGCAGGTCGCTGCACGCCTTTACGGCGGCGATGGCTTCGCGCAGCTCGGCGATGTCAGGGAACGTCTCGAGGATGATGAGGTCGACGCCGCCTTCGAGCAGGCCCTCGACCTGCTCGCGCAGAGCGGCGCGCACCTCTTCGGGCTTGATGTCGCCGACTGTGGCCAGCATGCGTCCGGTCGGGCCCACCGCGCCGGCGATGAAGCCCGGCCAGCCGTGGATCTCGCGCGCGTCCCTGGCCAGCCGCGCGGCCTTGAAGTTGATGTCGCGGACCTTCGTTTCCAGGCCGTGTTTCGCCAGCCGGTAGCGGTTCGCGCCGAAGGTATCGGTCTGGATGATGTCCGCCCCGGCGGCGACATAGTCCTCGTGGACGCGCCGCACGACATCCGGCTGGTCCAGCACGAGCGCCTCGAGGCAGGCGCTCTGAGGCACACCGCGCGCGAACAACAGCGTGCCCATGGCGCCATCGCCGAGCAGAATGCGCTCCTCCAGGGCCGCAAGGAAGGGGCTCTTCATCGTCCGGCCAGTATATCGGTCAGCGCTTCGGCGCCGGCTCAGGGTTGGCCCGCACGATCAGCGCGAGAGGGCGTCCGTTGGCTCGCGCTCCACGCGGCCGCGGGCCGCGGGCGAGGGGACGCGCTCACTGCCGAGCAGATCCTCGATGCGGACGAGCTGGCGCTCGCGCCGCAGCGCGCGATCGGCGCGCCAGGCGAGCATCAACACGAGCAGCGCCAACACCGCGCCGCCCAGCACGTCCGTGAACCAGTGAGCCCCGGCGTACAGCGGCGCGAGGAAGCCGGCGGCGATCGCCGCCACGCAGGCGGCACGGAGCGGCAGCGTCAGGAGCAGCGGGAGCACGCGCCCGGCGAGCCAGATGACCAGGCCGTACGCCAGCACCTCGGCGAAGACGTGGCCGCTGGGGAAGCCGCCCGGGCTGGGGTAGATGCGCGGGTGCAGCAACCCATCGAACGCCGCGCGCATCGCAACGTACTGGTCCTCGGGTCGCTGCATGGCCGCGCTGAGGCCAGCGGGCACGAGCTGAGTCAGTCCGGCGACGACGACGATCGCCGCGGCGAGGAAGTGACTACGCACAGCCAGCAGGCTCGCGAGCACGCCGAACACGATCGACAGCACCCACACGTCGCCCGCGCGATTCGCCTGCTCGAAGAAGCCGTCGGCCCATCCGTAGCGATACAGGTCCTGCACCCCGAAGGTCACGGCCCGGTCGCCCGGCAGGTAGTACGCACGCGATGTCCAGACGGCGAGCACGGCAAAGGCCGCGGCAAGCGAAAGGGAGGCCAGCCAGAAGGCGGCTTCGGCGATGATCGAGCGTCGGCGCATGGGCCAAGTATCGAGATACCGGGGTAACCGTGCAATCGAGTCCGTGCGCCGGATCGTCAAGTTGACGGTGATATGATGAGTTGTTTACACACGCCGGGAGGAACAACGACATCGAAGAGCATCGCTTGCGGGATCTGCTGGCCGCCGTGGCCGAAGGCCGGACGGACGTCGACGACGCCCTGACCGAGCTGCGCCACCTGCCGTACGAAGACCTGGGCTTCGCGAAAGTCGACCATCACCGGGGCCTTCGCGACTGGATGCCAGAGGTGGTGCTCGGCGAAGGCAAGACGCCGGGGCAGATCGTGTCCATCGCCACGGCGCTGCTGCAAAACGCCGATCGGCTGCTGGTCACGCGCTTGTATCCCGAAGCCGCGCGCGAGCTGATTGCCGCCATCCCCGACGCGAGGCACCACGAGCTCGCGCGCTGCGTCACCGTCGAACGCACGCCGATGCCGAAGCACCCGGGCGTGGCGGTGCTGTGCGCCGGCACCGCCGACCTCCCCGTGGCCGAAGAAGCCGCGCTGACCGCCGAGATGGCGGGGTGCGTGGTCGAGCGCGCGTACGACGTCGGTGTCGCGGGCATCCATCGCTTGCTCGACCAGGTGCCACTCATCCGGAAGCAGCGCGCGCTCGTGGTCGTCGCCGGCATGGAGGGCGCGCTTCCGAGCGTGGTATCCGGCCTTGTGAACGTGCCGGTCATCGCCGTGCCGACGTCGGTCGGTTACGGCGCCAGCTTCAACGGCCTCGCGCCCTTGCTCGCGATGCTGAACTCGTGCGCGGCGGGCGTCGCCGTCGTGAACATCGATAACGGCTTTGGCGCCGGGTACATGGCGGCCAGCATCAACCGCATCGCGCTGGCCGAACGCAAGGACTGACGCGCGGCCCCTCCGGCTATACTGTCAGCACGATGGTCACCACACGAAAGCCCGCGCACCGGCCGAAGAAGGCAGCTGCCAAGCGGACGGCAAAGAAGCCGTTTGACGCGTTTGCTTACCTGATTGAGCTGGGCAAGCGGATCCCGGAAGAGGAACTCGCAAGGTTGCCGCGCGATCTCGCTGAAAACTTCGACCACTATCACGACGGCGCACCGAAGCAGAAGCGATCGTAGCGCGCCTTTTGTACGTCGACTCCCGCCCCGACCTCCTCCAGGGCCTGCTCGACCTCGGCGTCGGCGTGAACGAGCTCAAGCACAGGGATGGCCACTACCGCGTCCGCGGCCGCCGCGCCCGCGCGCTCGCGACCGCCGAGGGCGACCATCTCGCCGCCATGGTCGACGAGATGCTCACCTACCACGCCAGCGTCTACCTGCAGCTCACCGCCCGCATGCGCGGCGCGCCTCCCGGCGACTACCTCGACGAGCACGCCACCGTCATCGCCCGCTCGTCCCGCATGCTCGAGCCGTTCCTCGCGCGCTTCGTCGATACGGTCGTGCGCGGCCGCGGTCCCCTGCGCCTGCTCGAGATCGGCTGCGTCTCCGGTGTCCACGTCCACCACGCCGCCGATGCCAATGCGGACGTGACGGGCGTCGCGATCGACATCCAGCCGCAAGTCGCCGAGCGCGCGCGTCAGAACCTAGCCGACTGGGGACTCGCCGATCGCTTCACCGTCGTCCACGGCGACATCCGCCGGCCGCCGCCCGAGGTCGCGGGCTCCTTCGACCTCGTCACCATGCACCAGAACGTCTACTACTTTCAGGAGGACGAGCGCGTCGCCCTGTTCGAGCGCATCCGCGCGTGGCTCCAGCCCGGCGGCCGCTATGTCCTCACCTCCTTCATGCGCGGCAAGACGCTCGCCTCGCTCGACTTCGACATCGCCCTCCGTTGCACTGCCGGCTGCACCGGCCTTCCCGAGGTCGGGGCCCTCACCGCGCAGCTCAAACAGGCCGGCTTCGCGAAGATCGAGCCCACCCGCCTCATGCCCCTCGAGTCCCTCTACGGCATCATCGCGAGCTGATGAAGTGCCCGGGCGCTAAGCGCTAGCGGCTAATAGCTAACAACTACCTCTACCGGCACCGGCGCCACCACACCCCGGCCCCCCAGCGCCTCCAGCTCTATCAGGAACACCGCGCCCACCGCCTCCGCGCCCAGCATCCCCACCAGCCCGCACGCCGCGCGGGCTGTGCCGCCCGTCGCCAGCACGTCGTCTACGATCACCGCCCGCTCGCCGGAGGCGAGCGCGTCCGCGTGGATGTCCAGCTGCCCCTGCGCGTACTCCAGCGCGTACTCCACCGACATCACGGCCGATGGCAGCTTCCCCGGCTTCCGCACCGGCACGAACGGGATCCCCAGCCGCAACGCGATCGGCAGCCCGAACAAGAACCCACGCGACTCGATCGCCACGATCGCGTCCGGCCGCAGCTGCCCCGCCAGAGACGTCATCGCGTCCAGCGCGTACGCCAGCGCCGCCGGCTCGTGCAGCAGCGGCGTGATATCCCGGAACACGATCCCCGCCGCCGGAAAGTCCGGCACATCCCGTATGTACGCCTTCAGATCCACAGATCAGCCCCTACTGCGCAGGGGCTTCCATCCTCTACCGTCCATCATCCATCCTCTCTCTCCCGCCTCTCACTTCCCGCCTCTCACTTCTCACTTCCCGCGTCTCACTTCTCACTTCTCTCGAGATCGAACCACTCGTGCAGCTTCGGCACGTGTACGGCCGCCCCATTGAACTGCCGGATACGCCCCGCCAGCGCCGCCGCCGCATCCGGCTCCCCGTGCGTCACGAACACCTGCTTCGGCGGCGAGGCCGCCGTCCCCACCCATCGCATCAGCTCGTCCACGTCAGCGTGCGCCGAAAGCCCCGCCAGCGTCATAAACTCCGAACGCACCGGCACCATCCGCCCGTGCATCTTCAGCGTCTTCGCCCCGTCCAGCAGCGCCCGGCCCCGTGTCCCCTCCGCCTGGTACCCCACCAGCACGACCAGGTTCCGCGCGTCCGGCGCCAGCCGCTCCAGGTGGTGCAGCACCCGCCCGCCCGTCAGCATCCCGCTCGACGCGATGATGATGCGCGGCCCCGCCAGCCGGTTCAGCGCTTTCGAATCCTCCACGCTCGAGCAGAACTGCACCTCGCGCGGGAACAGCCGGTGCCACTCCTCGTCCGAAAGCGCCTCGTCCAGCTCGCCCGAGTGTACGTGCCGGCGATAGATCTCCGTCACCTTCACCGCCATCGGACTGTCGATGTGGATCGGCACGTCTGCGATGTCTCCCGCCTCCTGCAACTCGCGCAGCATCAGCGTCACAAGCTGCACGCGCGCCACCGCGAACGACGGGATCAGGATCGTGCCCCCGCGCTGCAGCGTCCGCCGGAACGGCTCGCGGATCCGGTCGATCATCGGCGTCGGGTCGTGCTTCCGGTCGCCGTACGTCGATTCCACCACCAGCACGTCGCACGCCGGCAGCGGGTCCGGGTCACGGTGCAACTGAACCCCGTACCGCCCCAGGTCCCCGCTGAACACGATCGTCTTCGGCCCGTTCGGCCGCTGCACCCGCACCTCC
>DATECV010000097.1:0-2676 GCA_035286725.1 Dehalococcoidia bacterium
CCGCAGACCTGCGGGACCATCGCGCGGCCGCTCCTACCGATACTGGTGAGGCCCAAAATCGGCCTCATAAAACGGCGCCACACTCTCCCCTCGCCGGATCACCCGGTTGATTTGCCGCAGCTCATCCTCCTCGAACGTCACATTCAGCGCGCCCATGTTGTCCTCGAACTGCTCCATCGTCCGTGGCCCGATGATCGGCGCCGTCACGCCCGGCTGCATGTGCACCCACGCCAGCGCCAGCTGCGACAACGTGATCCCCTTCGACTGCGCGATCGGCTCCAGCCCCTCGATCACGTCGTAGATCCGGTCGTTCAGCCGCCGGCGGTAAATCGGGTTCGACTGGTCCGCGAACCGCGCCCCTTCCGGCGGCTCCTCACCGCGCTTGTACTTCCCCGTCAACAGCCCGCCCGCCAGCGGCGACCACGGGATCACCGCCATCCCGTACGTCCGCGCCATCGGCAACAGCTCCCGCTCGATCCGCCGGTCCAGCAGGTTGTACGGCGGCTGCTCGCAGATGAACCGGTGCGTCCCCAGCTCCTTCGCCATGAAGAAACTCTCGACAAGCTGCCACGCCGCGAACGTGCTGCTCCCGACGTACCGCACCTTCCCCGACCGGATCAGGTCGTCCAGCGCCCGCAGCGTCTCGTCGATCGGGATGTCGCTCTGCGGCCGGTGGATCTGGTACAGGTCGATCCAGTCCGTCCCCAGCCGCTTCAGCGAAGCCTCGCACTGCTGGATGATGTGCCGGCGCGAGTTCCCCTGCATGTTCGGGTCTTCGCTGTCCATCACCCCGTGTACCTTCGTCGCCAGCACGATGTGATTCCGCCGACCGTTCCGCTTCAGCGCCTCCCCGCACACCTCCTCGCTCTTCCCCAGCGAGTACACGTTCGCCGTGTCCAGGAAATTGATCCCCGAATCGAACGCCTTGTCGATGATCCCGCACGAATCATCCAGCGCCGTCTTCCCCCCGAACATCATCGCCCCCAGGCAAATGCTCGAGACCTTAACCCCCGTCCGCCCCAACGCCCGCATCTCAACTGGCATAGCTCTCGTATCCTTTCCCGCGGGCCGCTCCGCCCACACTTAGATACCGGAACATCCATCATGGCCCGAACGAACCACACGGGCAATCCAGCCTGCTCGGATCGGCGCCGGGCTCGAACAGCGCGAACACGACAAGTATCAGCGGGGCAACGCGCGCGAGGCCGTTCTTCCCGACGAATCTCGCGCAGTACGTCTCGACCGGCCCCCGGGCCTCGCCTCAGACCACCACGGGCTCCCGCTTCGTAAACGTGTACAGCTGCGCCGGACGGTGCGCCCCCTCCATCCGCGTCCCCCCCGCCGCCTTGATGATCCCCAGCGACAGCATCCGGCGCCGGAAGTTCCGCTTGTCCAGCGGGTGGTCCAGGATCGCCTCGTATACCTGCTGCAACTCGCTCAGCGTGAACGTCCGCGGCAGCAGGCTGTACGCCACGTTCGTGTAGTCCAGCTTCGCCCGCAGCCGCCGGATCGCGTACTCCACCACCCGGTTGTTGTCGAACGCCAGCACCGGCAGCGTGTGCGCGTTGTGCCACGCCGGCCGCCATGTCTCGCTCTCCCGCAGCCGCACCTGCTCATGCTGCACCAGCGCGAAGTACGTGACGGCGATGCCACGGGGTGAGGTTGTAGGTTGTAGGTTATGGGTTATAGGTTCGGTTCGACCGGACGCTGCCGTATCCTTGCGAACGCCGCCTCTCCCACGATCCGCTGACGACCTCTGTGCCCCCTGTGTCTCTGTGGTGAACCCGGCCCCCCGAGACAGCTCCCCGAAGGTGTAGAGCTGCTCCAGGTACACATCCTGCACGCCCGTCTCTTCGAGCAGCTTCCGCGCCGCCGCCCGGTCCAGCGACTCCTCCGGCGGCAGCAGCCCGCCCGGCAGCGCCCAGTAGTCCGCGAACGGCTCCCCGCTCCGCCGGATCAGCAGCACGCACAGGTCGTCCTCAACCACCGTCAGGATCACCACGACCACGGCCACGATCGGGTTCGTCACGAGTGGGAGTGTAGGGGTGGGAGGTGGGAGGTGGGAAGTGAGGGGTGAGAGCTGAGAAGCTGGAGGCGGGAACTTGGGACTACGCTGGAAGCAGCACCCCCGGATACGACCGCCGCACCAATGCAGCCGGGGCGCTCGGCCGCACCCCTAATCTGTGTCCATCTGTGAAATCTGTGGATAGACCTAACGCCGGTCGTTCTTCGCTTCCTCGTGCAGGCCCTCGAAGACGTTCCAGATCAGCCCCACGAGCGCAAACACCCCCACGCCCGTCAGCAGCGGGAGCAACACGATGTCCCAGGACCCAAACATGGTTACACCGGTACTGGTGCGGGGAGCGCCGTTCCTTGCAATGACCATGCGGTCGCGCGTTCGATGCGCACCTCGACCAGTTCGCCGATCTGCGCCGCGCCTTCAAAGTGTACCAATTTGCCGAGCCGGTTTCGCCCGCTCCACCGCTCTTCGCGGCGGTTCTCGACAAGTACCTGCTGCACGCTGTCAAGAAACCGCTGGTTGATCTCGAACGACACGCGCGCCTCGAGCTGCTCGATCGCGTGCAGCCGCTCCTGCTTCGTCGCGTCCGGCACGTCGTCCGCCATCGTGCGGTGCGCGATCGTCCCCGGCCGAGGCGAGTACGCCGCCACGTGTAC
>DATECV010000098.1:0-6543 GCA_035286725.1 Dehalococcoidia bacterium
CCGTCCTGGATTTCGGCATGGTGGGTCAGCTCGACGAGGAGCTCCGGCACACCTTCCTGCAGCTCTTCATCGCGATCGTGCAGCAGGACGCCGGCGCCATCGTCGACCAGATGGAGCACCTGGGCATCCTGCGCTCGCCCGCGGCGCGCGACGGCGTGCGCCGCGACGTACACCACGTCCTCGAGCGCTACTACGGCCTCGCCACGGACGAATTCGCGCTCACCGAGTACATCGACGACGTCTTCAACGTCGTCCAGCGCCACGGCCTGCAGCTCCCCGCCGACCTCGCGCTGCTATTGAAGACCGTGGGCATGAGCGAGGGCCTGTGGCGCCAGCTCGATCCCTCCTTCAACGCGGCCGTCGTTGCCGAACCGTTCGTGCGCGACGCCGCCGCGCAGATGTACGCGCCCCGGGCCTGGGGCAAGCGCATGCTGACCGCGGCGGGCGACACCGTGGAGCTGGGGGCGTACCTCCCGGGCCAGATCCGCCGCATCGCCTCCCGCATCGACCGCGGCGAGTTCGAGGTGACGCTGCGCCACCGCGACCTCGACGAGACGCTGAACCGCCTCAGCGGCATGGTCACCCGCCTGTCGATGGCCATCGTCGCCGGCGCCTTCATCCTCGGCCTGCCGATCATCGCGAGCGTGTGGGAGCCGCCGGGGTGGGACTACATCGCGCCCGTCTGGTTCTTCGGCGGCATCATCGCCGCGCTCGCTTTGATCGCGCGCCTCGCCGTCGCGGGCCGCCGCAAAGACCACGGCGGCTGACCCTCAGGCCACGATCGCCGTCGCCACGGCGAAGTAGATCACGATCGACAGCAGATCCTGCGCCACCGTCGCCAGCGGCCCGCTGCCATATGCCGGGTCCCGCCCCAGCAGGTCGAACGCCCACGGAAGCACCATCGCGACGATCGTCGCCGTCGAACACGCCCCAACCAGCGCCACCGATACCGCCAGCGCCACGTCGGTGTCGCCCCAGCGCCACCACACCAGCGGAAAGAATGCTGCGCCCAGCAGCATCCCCGCCAGCGCCCCGGTCAGCAGCTCGCGCAACACCACGCGCCTCAACCCCACGCCCAGCGACAGGCCGCGGATCACCAGCGTCTCCGTCTGTGTGCCCACGGCGTCCGCCATGTACACGATGCCCGGAATGAAGAACGCCAGCAGGACCTCTTCCCTCAGCCGCTCCTCGAACGCTCCGACAACGTCTGCCGCGAACAGCGCCCCCAGCAGTCCGATGAACAACCACGGCAGCCGGTGCCACAGCCGCTCTTGTACCGACTCCTCCGTGGCCGCCCGCGCCGCCGATCCCTGGCGCAGCACGCCCGCGACCCGCGCCAGGTCCTCGTCGTGCTCGCGCAGCAGGACGCCCAGCAGCCGCGCCGGGGGCACGATCCCGCGGAACACGCCCGCTTCGTCCACCACGGCCAGCGCGCTCTCGCCGTGCTGGACCGCCTTCCACGCCACGCGCTCCTGGTCCATTCCGGCCGACACCACGGGCGGGTCCGTGTCCATGACGCTCGCGATCGACGCCTCGGCCGGGGCGGCCAGCACGTCCTCGATCCGCGCGATCCCGCGCAGCACGCCCGCGTCGTCGCACACGGCGATATGGCTCACGACGTCGTGGCGCGCGCCCGTCAACATCGTCCGCAATTCTGCCACCGTCGTCTCCGGCCGCGCGACCGGCACCTCGCGCGTCAGCAGCGCGCCCGCGGTCTCGACCGTCAGCGCCTCCAGTGGTGGGATCAGCCGGGCCATGGCCATCCTCCTGCGCAGCTCCGTAGCTCCGCCACAGACTATCCGCACGGGCGGTGGCGACGCAGCGCCGCGGGTAAGGTGAAGGCATGATCCGCGTCGCCCTGACCCTCGCGGCCCTATCCATCCTCTCGGTCCTTACGGCCGTTGCCGCCGCCTGCGCCGGCAGCGCACCGTCGCCCGCGCCCACACCATCGCCCGTGCCGGCAACGGCCGCATCCACCGCCACGGCGACCGCGATCGCAACCACACCTGCGCCGGCCGCATCCTCGACCGCCGTCCCCTCGCCCGCCGCCGGGGCGCGCGTCGTGTACCGGGGCGACGCCTCCCGTCGCGCCGTCGCCCTCACCTTCGACGCCGGTTCGGACGCGGGGCACACGGCCGATATCCTCCGCATCCTGCGCGACAACAACATCCGGGCGACGTTCTCCCTCACGGGCGTCTGGGCCGAGCAGAATCGCGACCTGCTCTTCGCCATCGCCGCCGACGGCCACCAGGTCATCAACCACACCTATGACCACGAATCCTTCACCGGCGCCTCCACCGGCGAACCGCCGCTCACCCCCGAAGAGCGCGCGCTCGAGCTCTCCCGCGCCGAGGTCACCGTCTACCGCTACACCTCCCGCACCACGAAGCCGTACTTCCGCCCGCCCTACGGCGATATCGACGACACCGTCCTGCGCGACGCTGCTGCGAACGGCTACGACACCGTCGTCATGTGGACCGTCGACACCCTCGGCTGGAACGGCGCCACCGCCGGCGAGATCCTGCAGCGCTCGCTCGATCTGGCCGCGCCCGGCGCCATCTACGTCATGCACGTCGGCAGCGACTCCCAGGACGCCGCCGCCCTCCCGCGGATCATCAGCGACCTCACCGCCGAAGGCTACGGATTCGAGACGATCGACGAGACGCTCGCTCCTTAGAACGCTCGCCTGCTCCTCGCCGCCTTCTGGCAGGCGCTACACCTCGGTCGCGAACGCTAGTCCCGGCAGGATGATGTTCGCGCGGAGCATGTCGTTGGTGAAATCGTAGATCGGTGTCACCCGCGCATCGCGAGCCCACTTTTCGAGCGGCAGGTCGCGCATGTACCCGTACCCCCCGAAGATCTGGAGCGCGTCGTGCGTCACTCGCACCGCCACCTCCGAGCAGTAGACCTTGACCATGGCGGCGACGGGGTTTGGCTCCGGCACAGTGTCGTTGTGCCACGCCGACTGGTACACGAGAAGGCGCGCCGTCTTGATCGCGATCGCCATGTCAGCCAGCGCCAGTCCCACGGCCTGGTGGAAGATGATGCGATTGCCGCCCTTGTAGCGGACCTTCGCGTACGCCATCGCGTCTTCGTACGCCGCGCGGGCGAGGCCGACGCTGAGGGCTCCGACCATGGTGTTCGAGTTCTCGAGACCAAAGCGCAGCGCAGCGCTGCCTCCGGGTAGCATGTCCTCGGCCGGTACGCGGACGCCGTCGAAGATGATCTCGGACGTGATGGACAGGCGGTGGCCCATCTTGTTCTCGATGGTCCCTATCGAGAGGCCTGGCGCGCCCGCGGGAACAACGAACGCCCTCGTGGCGAGCGCATCCGGCTGCGAAGGGTCGACCGTCGCGAGGCAGAGGTAGACGTCGGCGATGGGCCCGTTCGTGATGAAGCGCTTGGTGCCGCTGATGACGAAGTCGTCTCCGGCCCGCAGAGCGCGCGTGGTCATCTCGCGCTGCTCCGACCGAGGCAGGGTGTAGTTCGTGAAGAAGTCCTGCGGCTGGATGCTCCCGTCCCCCGCGCCTGCTCCCAGGTACTCGCGCGGCGTGAGGTCGCCGGCGACGCCATGCTCCGTCGCGCAGATGGCCGCAAGACCCGACCCTCTGTTGGCGTCGATAATCCGGGACAGCCAGCGCCTGCGCTGATCATCGGAACCACCCTTGATGATCGGACTGAGCGCGAGCCAGTGGCCGAGGTACGTGAGCGCGACGCCCGCATCGCCCCAGGCGATCTCCTCCAGGACGATCGCGAAGTCGAGGTCGCCCAGGCCCGCACCCCCGTACGCTTCCGGGATCAGGGCCGCATTGAAGCCAAGCGCGTTGCCCTTGCGATAGAGATCTCCCGCGTGACTCTCGGTGGGGTCCGCCCGGCGATCCAGTTCCGGCGCGATCGACCGGATCTCGTTGCGAGCGAATTCGCGCGCGACGTGACGCAGTTGGCGTTGTGTATCTGAAAGGGCAAAATCGACCATCTCGCAGTCCTTCGGTGACCGGGGCGTGACATGGCGGCAATCCTAGGCTGCCTGGAGCTGCTGGCGCAACGGCCTTGTGACCCCAAAAGAGAACGCCAACGCCTGATCGCCTCTACTGGCGAGGCAGGCGTACCTCGTGCGCCCGGCTACACTCACGTCCATGAACGTCGATCCCGAGATCGCCCGCCGCCTGCTGCACAACCGCGACGTCCGCACCGCGCACGGTTGGGGCGATATTCGCGACCTGCAGGGCGCTCTCTCCGTCACCTCGGACGCGCCGATTCCCGGGCTCAACTCGCTGCACGGATTCAACGTCCGCGAGCGCGAGCTCGATGCGCTGCTCGACGTGGGCTTCGCCCTCCTCCGCGCCTTCGACCGCGACCCCGCCGTCGAGGTCACGCCGCTCGACCGCCCGAAGACGCTCCGCAGGCATCTCGCGCGACGGCGCCTGGTCTGCGCGGTACAGGGCTCGTGGATGGTGCACGATCCCGCTGCCCCGCCGATCGCCCGCAACCCGGATGTGGAGGTGCGTCTCGGCGGCCCGGACGACATCCGTGCCTTCGCGGCGATCGTCGGCGGCAGCGAGCCATGGGCGCGGCGGCTCTGCGCGGCGTCCGCCGTCAACGCCATGCAGCAGCCGGGCAACTACTACTACCTGGGCTGCCTCGACGGTATGCCCGTCTCGACGCTGCATATGCTCATCGACGGCGCCACCGCCGGCATCTACGCCGTGAACACGCTGCGCGCGCATCGCCGCAAGGGCATCTCCTCCACGGTCATGGCCCGCGCCATCGCCGACGCCCGCGCCGCCGGATGCGACCTTATCGGCCTCGGCTGTGAGGCCAACGGCTACGCCGAGCGCCTGTACGCCCGCCAGGGCTTCACCCGCGTCTTCACCTCCGAAATGTGGACGTTGCCCGCGGCGGAATAGAATCACGCATGTCCGAGTTCTGGCTCTTCACCCTCCTCCTCGTGACCGCGCTCGCAATCGGCGGCGCATGGCTCGTCCGCGGCGTCCTCACCCGCTCCCGCACCGAAGCCCTCGACCCCGACAACCCGGTCGCCATCGCGGGCTCCCTCGACGAGATGACGGCCGAAGTGCTGCGCTCGAAGCTCGATGCGATGGGCATCCGCGCCTTCACACGCAACCGCCTCGGGCGCACCTTCCCCGGCGGCGTCCCGCCTGTCCTTCTCGGCTGGGAAGTCCTCGTCCGTCGCGCCGACGCCGACGAAGCTGAGATGATCCTTAGCGAGTAGGAGAAGCAGACGTTTGACCGATAGAACAACCAACCCGATCGCCGAACTCACCGCGCGACTCCAACAGTGCAAGGACGTGCAAGTCGAGGCGACGAAGAAGAGCCTGCGTGCCGTGCCCACAACATCTGATGGCTTCGAAATCATGCTTGCAGTTGAAGCGGGTGGTGGTTTTGCTGTGTCGTTTGCCGGATGGCACGAGCACTTCGATACGGCCGACGAAGCGTTGCACTGTTGCTTGTTCGGCCTCTCACCCGCCTGCCGCCTCCGCGTGGTGAGGCGGCTGTTCGACCACAAGTGGACCGTCCAGGCACAACGCGATGGCCAGTGGATGGACGACTCCACCACGGGGCTGCTGCTCGTACCGTTCTTCCTCCCTCCGAAGGTGCGCTATCTCCAGAACGACGTGCTGCCCGCGGCTCCGACCTCCGACTTCTGACCTCCGACCTCTGACTTCCAACATTCAGCCTCCAGCGCGTTGCCATCGCCCGCTCCCGTCTCGTAGAGTGCAGTACGATCACGAGACCAGCAGTTCCCAGATGGAGGCACCAGCATGAGCACAACGACTTCCTCCCGCGCATGCCGGATGTGTCTCGATCTCGTCGGCTAACTCAGCCGCCGCAGCATACGTAGACCCTCTCACGGACGGAGTCCTCATCCCGGCGTGCGCCTGAACCCGCAGATCGCGGCATCTGGCCGCGGTCTGCTTGTCGTGTCGCACACAGCAGTGAGGAGAACGAACGTCTTGAAGGACTACCAACCGGCGATGAGCTTCGGCCCCGAGGTCGCGGCCGGCGACCCGCACCGGCTGCGCGGCGACGAGGATGATACGGTCGCCTTCCTGCGCGATCTGGCGGGCGACGGCCCGGCGCTGGAGCTTGCGGTCGGCACCGGACGCATCGCGCGGCCGCTCGCCGCGACCGGCGTGCGCGTCGACGGCATCGACATATCGCAGGCCATGGTCGACGTCCTGCGCACGCAGCCCGGCGGCGACCAGATCGCGGTGACGATGGGCAACTTCGCGGACGTCCCGGTCTCCGGCACGTACCGGCTCATCTACATCGTCTACAACACTATCCACAACCTGCTGACCCAGGACGACCAGGTGCGCTGCTTCGAGAACGTGGCGAAGCACCTGACGGACGACGGTGTGTTCGTCGTGGAGGCTCTCACGCACGAGTCGATGCACCTGGTCAATGACCAGTACGTGCACGCGCAGTCCGTCGAGGTCAAGCAGGTGTGGCTGGACGTGGCGCGCTACGACCCCGTGACGCAGCTCCTCGAAGAGAGCCACGTCTCACTCACCGACAAAG
>DATECV010000099.1:0-6311 GCA_035286725.1 Dehalococcoidia bacterium
GATCTTTTCTTCCACACCTCGGCGGTGCAGGGCGGCATGTTCGACAGCCTGAACGAAGGCCAGACGGTCGAGTTCGATCAGGCGCCGGACGAGCGCGACCCGCGCCGGCAGCGGGCGATCAACGTCCGCGTGGCGGGCTAAGCCGCGAGGAAGTCTGCATAAGGCTGGGCAAAGGCCCGGTGCGAAAGCACCGGGCCTTTCTCTATGCGTCGCACGACGAGAAGGCCGGCTGCATGCGGTCCCCACGGTCGTTGGTCGTTGGGCGCTGGTCTCTGGGCGTCTAGTATGCGGGGACGCGCGCGGACGGGAAAGCGCGTAACGGGGAGGCAGCGACCATGTCGGACTACACACTTGAGCGGGAGACGCGGACGGCGACGTCGGAGGCGTACACCATCGAGGTCGAGGGCGAGCCGATGGGGCGAGTCGACCTCCACTTCGCCGCGTCGACGGTCGTACACGCGACGCTGTGCGTGCCGACGGAATACGACGAGGACGACATCGAGGACCTGATCGCGGAGATCGACGAGCGGCTGGTGCTGAGTCACGACCCGCAACGCGCCGACTTCGTGGTCACCGTGTGGCGCGGGGCGCCTGCCGGCGTCTATTCGGAGGATGAAGGGGAGGACCAGGAGGTCGAGGGAGCAGGGAGTAACGAATAGGCGATGGGATAGGGACCGCGTCGATCAGCCGCCGGCGACGGCCGCTTCCGCATCCCAGGCGGCTTCGCGTACCGCGCGCTGTTTGCGGACGGCCGCGTCCAGCGTGCGGAACTGCGGGAAGGCAGCGTAGGTGACGAGGACGGTGAGGATGAGGAGACCCGCGCCGATGGCGGTGACCGCCTCGACACCGATGATCTCGGCGAGGATGCCTGCCGGGACGACGCCGAGCGGCATGAGCCCGAACGTCATCATGAGGACGCTGGAGACGCGCCCGCGCACGCTATCGGGGATGAGCGTCGTGATCATGGTGTTGTTCACGGTCATGAACACCATCGAGCTGAGTCCCACGCAGGCGATCATCACCAGGGCGATGCCGAAAATCGAGAAGCTGAAGGCGACGAGGAAGACGCCCGTCATGCAGGCCGCGGCCAGCATGATCCAGCCCTTGCGTGGCGAGCTGTCCATGTTCGCCGTGATGAGCGTGCCGATGAGGCCGCCGACGCCGGCCATCGCCTGAAGGGTGCCGAGGCCCGTCGGCCCGACGTGCCAGACGTCCTTGGCGAAGACGGGCAGCATAGTCTGGTAGGGCATGGCGAAGATCAATGGGATCGTGCCCAGGAGCAACAGCCCGAAGACGAGACGGTCGCTGCGAATGAAGCTGAAGCCGCCTTTGAAGTCCGAGAAGAACGTCACGGTCGCGTCGCGGTCCTTCGGCGGCATCTTGGGCAGCCCCAGCGTGAGCACCGCGGATAGCACGTAGAGCCCGGTGAGCACGGCAAACCCTCCGCCGATGCCGATCGGCGCGATCAAAAGGCCGCCGACGGCGGGTGCGATGATGCGCGTGCCGTTCATGGCGCTGGACCCGAGCGATATGGCGTTCATGAGCATGTGACGCGGCACCAGATTGGGCATGGCAGCCTGGCGGGCGGGCATGTTGAACGAGAACGCGACGCCCGAGAGCGCGGACATGATCAGCAGGTTCCACAGGGCGACGGCGCCAGTCAGGATCAGGATCGTGTTGACGAGGTTCACCAGCGCCACGGCGAGTTGCGCGGCCAGCATGAGCGACCGGCGGTCTACCCTGTCGGTGATGACGCCTCCGATCGGCGCGACGACGAGCATGGGGAGCGACACGCTGAGCATGACGGCGGCGAGCGCGTTCGAGCTGCCCGTGAGGTCGTACACCAGGTAGCCACGCAGGACGATCATCATGTTCATGCCGGAGAAGAACGCCAGCATGCCCCAGAAGTAGAGCGCGTACTCCGGGACGGACAGCGAGACGAAGGTGGCGCGCCAGCCAGAGGCTGGCCGATCGTTGAGCTCGTGAGCGGATGGGTCGGCGCTCATAGAGTGGGCGCTGGGGCGCGCCCGGACCTTTCATTCGGGGCCGTGGCGCCGGTGGCCCACACCCCGGCGGCGTGGCCCGTCGCGGACCCCCGGCGGTCGCAGCGGCTACTTGGCCGTCTGCGCCTTTGACTGCTCTTCAAGGTGCTGGAGCCACGTGTCGTACTGGGCCAGCTTCTCCTCGAGGTGCGTCTTCATCTCTTGCAGAGCGGCCAGCTTCTGGTCGATCACCGCAACTTGGCCGACGGTGACCTCCTTCGCCTTGCGGATCTTCCCGCGGCGTTCGGAGATCTCGGCGTCGCGGCGGTAGGTGGCCTTGATCTGGTTCTTGACCTCTTCGGCCTCCACCATGTCCTTGATCTCGGCCAGGGTGAATCCCAGGAGTGTCTGGAGGCGTTTGATCTGCTCGACCCGGCGTACGTCGTCTTCGGAGTAGAGGCGGAAGCCCCCGTCGAGGCGCGAAGGGGGCTTCAGGAGGCCCTTTTCCTCATAGAATCGGAGCGTGCGCTGCGTGACGCCCGTGCGCTCGGCAACCTCGCCAATCTGGAGGTAGGCGTGGGCCGGAGCTTCCGGTTCTGCGAGGGAGACGCTGCGCTTCTGCGACATGTGCGATCGATCGTAGCCGTTCCTTAACCCGTACGTCAAGGTTAGGCATGTTAATTCCAGCATACGGGTCTCAGCTCACAGCTGTCGTCTTCGGCAGAATCAACCGGGTGGAAGCAGGAGGGCCTATGACAGGCTTCGACGGGGCTGCGGACTACTGCTACATCACAACGGCGGGCCGCGTGACCGGGCGTCCGCACACGGTCGAGATCTGGTTCGGGTTGCAGGGGCGGATGCTGTACGTGCTGGCGGGGAGTGGCCATCGGGCCGACTTCGTGCGCAACGCCAAGAAGGCGCCCGAGGTGACGGTGCGGATAGGGTCGCGGCGAGCACCGGCGTTGCGTGCGACGGCGCGGGTGCTGACGGCCGGGCGGGACGACCTGCTGGCCCGCCGGCTGTTGCTGGAGAAGTACGCCGGGGCGGACGCCGATCTGGACGAGTGGGGGCGGACGGCACTAGCCGTCGCGTTCGATCTGGGCCCGGCTGAGGGATAGCCCCGGCCCGGGCTTGCGAGCGCCCTTACCGGCCCCGCGAATATCACTGACTTGAGACTCCCGTCACGAGCAGATGTGACGTTTGCCACTCTCAACGCCCCCGTTTGAAGCCGATTCACTATGAGGAAGCAGTTGGGTGCACCTGGACCGGCGCGCAGGGGTGGCGGCGCCAGGTCACGCGGACGCCCATTCGGGTGGTTGCGCGCACGACGGCGCGCGAAGAGCTGAGGATGTCACAGGCTTGAAGCGCATCAGGTTCCCGGCGCTCTCCATCCGTCTTGTCACGATTGTGCTCGGCCTGGGCGCACTCGCTGTCGTCGTCGCTTTTGTGGTGGCGATACGCGCCGCGGCACAATCGCGTGACCGGACGAACCAGCGCGTGCATGTCGAAGTCGCCTTGATCGAGGCGATGCAAGACGCGAGGATCGCGTCGGTGAGCCAGGGCGTGGATCTCACGTCCTACTTCATCGGTCGCGATGAGCTGCACGCGATCGAATTCGAATCGCAGGGTGAAGCGGTTACCGCAGCGTTTGACCGGGCCCGGGCGATAGCCGGCGACGGCGACGCCGGTGAGCTCGAGAAGGTCGAGCAACTCGCCCGAGATCAGGAGACTCTGGAGCAGGCGGAGCGCCAGATCCTGGACGCGTTGCGCCGCGATGACGTGGCGGGCGCATTTTCGCTGATCCAGGAGACCAACATAGCCGTTACAGGCGCGGAGCTGGCGGACAGTCTGGCCGAGTTCGCGGCCCACGGGTACGAGGAGCTAGCCTCGGCACAGGCGGCGGACAAGCGAGCGCAGAGCCGCATGATGGCGTTCGTCTACGGCATCGGAGGGCTTTGCCTCGTCGTGGGATTGGCCTTCATCGTGGCGGCCTTCCGATGGATTGTTAGGCCGCTGGAAGAGGTGAGCCGGGCGAGCCGTGCCATCGCGCATGGCGAGCTGGAGGTGCGCGTGCCGGAAACGGGGCCGCGCGAGCTCGTCGGGCTAGGGTACGACGTGAACCGGATGGCGGAAGCGTTAATCCGGCGCTCGGAGGAGCTGAACGCGTACCTTTCGAAGAACCTCGAGGAGCGGACGACACAGCTCGAGGACTCGAACTCCGCGCTGGAACGGAGCGAGGCGCGGTTCCGATCGCTGGTGCAGAATACGTCCGACCTCATCGCCGTAATCAACCCCGACACGACGCTGCTGTACGAGAGCCCGGCGACAGAGGGGATCCTGGGGCGCGATCCGGACTCGCTGCGCGACACGAGGCTCTCAGAGCTGATCCACCCCGACGATCTGACGGCGTTCGTCGCGTTCACGCGGTCGCTCATGGCAGGGACGCCGCCGCCGGCGGCGGAGGCGCGCTTCCGGCACAAGGACGGCTCGTGGCGCCACCTGGAGATCGTGGGGAGCGACCAGCGCCACAACCCGGCGATCGGTGGCCTGGTGTTCAACATGAGGGACACGACCGAGCGGAAGGCGCTGGAAGAGGAGCTGCGACACCAGGCGTTCCACGACCGGCTGACGGGGCTGGCGAACCGCGCCAGCTTCTCGGACCGGCTGGAGCACGCCCTGTCGCGGGGGATTCGGACGGGATCGAGCCTGTCGGTGCTGTTCCTGGACCTGGACAAGTTCAAGTCGGTGAACGACCGGCTGGGCCACCCGGCGGGCGACCGGCTGTTGGAGCAGACCGCACACCGCCTGCTGCGCTGCGTGCGAGCGGGCGACACCGTCGCGCGCTTCGGCGGAGACGAGTTCGCCATCCTGCTGGAAGACCTGACGAGCGTGGAGACGGCGGTGGAAACCGCGAACCGGGTGCTGCGGGCGCTACGGGAACCGCTGCAGATCGACGGGACCGAAGTCAGCCCGCGGGCCAGCATCGGGATCGCGTTCGCGGACAGCCGCAGCACGAGCGCGGACCTGCTGCTGCGCAATGCGGACGTGGCCCTGTACGTGGCCAAGGACCGCGGCCGCGACCGTCTGGAGATCTACGACGAAGGCATGCACGCCTCGATGATCGAGCGGTTGGAGCTCCTGAGCGAGCTGGAAGGCGCCGTGGAGCGCGGCGAGTTCCGGGTGTTCTACCAGCCGACGATCTGCCTGCGTAACCGGCGCATGGTGGGGGCCGAGGCGCTGGTGCGCTGGGAGCACCCGAAGAAGGGGCGGCTGCGGCCGGACGAGTTCATTCCGCTGGCGGAAGAGTCGGGCGCGATCCTGGAGCTGGGGCATTGGGTGCTGGTGGAGGCGTGCAAGCAGGTCCTTGCATGGCAGACGATCTGGAATGGCGAGGAGCCGTTCAGCATGAGCGTGAACGTATCGGTGCGGCAGCTGACGCAGCCGTCGTTCGTGGACGAAGTGCGGGACGTGCTGGTGGAGACCGGGGTGGACCCGTCGTGCCTGGTGCTGGAAGTGACCGAGAGCGTGATGATGCGCGACACGGGCCAGATGGCGGCGGTGCTGCAGAATCTCAAGACGCTGGGCGTGAAGCTGGCGATCGACGACTTTGGGACGGGGTACTCGTCGCTGAGCTACCTGCGGCAGTTGCCGTTCGACATCCTGAAGATCGACAAGTCGTTCGTGGGTGGGGAGCAGAGCCGGGAGCACGACGAGGAGTTGGAGAAGCTGATCGTGGAGTTGGGGAAGACGCTGCACCTGGAGATCGTGGCGGAGGGGATCGAGCGGGAGGACCAACTGACGCGGCTGCAGGACCTGACGTGCGAGCTCGGCCAGGGCTATCTCTTCGCCGAGCCGATGCCGGCCTGGGAGATGGAGGCGTTGATCGAGGAGGATAGCCCCGCGCACCGTGCCGCGTGAGCTGCGCCCGCCCCGCACTGCAGGGAGCCGCCCTTCGTGGGGCGGCTTTCGCGTTTCGAGGGGGAATGTTCGCGGCGGCTCGAGTTGCCGCGGCGGCGAGTTCCCTCGCGCAGTGAGTCTGCTGGGACCCATGGTCTGGTGCACCGGGGCGCATAGGAAGCTTCTCCTCGCGCGCCGATCAAAGGGGTCCGTTCGGCACTATTCGCCCGTTCAGAGGGGCCGCTAGGGTATGTACCCACCCCCAGGGGGTAGGGATGTTTTTCGGCGCGACGTATGGAACCGCCGAGTAGGGGTGCTCGAATAGCCGCTACCCACGCCGGTATCGGT
Source organism: Dehalococcoidia bacterium (assembly GCA_035286725.1). Lineage (GTDB taxonomy): Bacteria > Chloroflexota > Dehalococcoidia > DSTF01 > JACRBR01 > JACRBR01. Next base: position 6,228 of record DATECV010000099.1, read on the forward strand.
CAACGCACGGATTGGTCGCGCCAACGAACGACCCTGGAACCCGAGACGCGAGCGGAGGACAGATGATGAATGCAGATTGGAACG
>DATECV010000100.1:0-2409 GCA_035286725.1 Dehalococcoidia bacterium
CTGGCGACGATCCAGGAGGCGATCGACGAGTATCGCCGGGGGCGCTTCGTGATCATCGTGGACGACGAGGGGCGCGAGAACGAGGGCGACCTGACGATCCCGGCCGAGTTCATTACGGACGAGGCCGTGACCTTCATGATCAAGCACACGAGCGGGATCATCTGCGTGCCGCTGGCCGGGGAGCGCCTCGACAACCTGCGCATCCCCCTGATGGTGGGAAACAACCAGGCGCAGTACGGGACGGCTTTCACGATCTCTGTCGACGCGCGCTTCGGCATTACGACGGGCGTCTCGGCGCACGACCGGGCGGAGACGATCCGCGTGCTGTCCTCGCCGACTTCGGCCCCGAGCGACCTGGTGATGCCGGGTCACATGTACCCGCTGCGGGCGCGCGAGGGGGGCATCCTGGTGCGCGCCGGGCACACGGAGGCGACGGTGGACCTCTGCCGCATGGCGGGACTCCAGCCGACGGGCGTGCTGTGCGAGCTGATGAACCAGGACGGGACGATGATGCGGATGCCGCAGTTGCGGAAGTTCGCGGCCAAGCACGACCTGAAGATCATCAGCATCTCGCAGCTCATCACCTACCGGGTGCAGCGGGAGCGGCTGATCGAGCGGGTGGCGGCGACGCAGCTGCCGACGAAGTGGGGCGACTTCACGCTTTACGCGTACCGCTCGTCGATCGACCCGGACGAGCACGCGGCGCTCGTGTACGGCGACATCTCCGGCGCGGAGCCGGTGCTGGTGCGGGTGCACTCGCAGTGCGTTTCGGGCGACGTGTTCGGGTCGATGCGCTGCGATTGCGGGCAGCAGGTTGACCTGGCGCTGCAGCAGATCGTATCGGAGGGCCGGGGGGTGCTGGTGTACATGAGGCAGGAAGGCCGGGGCATCGGCTTCTGCAACAAGGTGAAGGCATACCAGCTACAGGAGCAGCAAGGCCTGGACACGGTGGAGGCGAACGAGGCGCTGGGCTTCGTCGCGGACCGGCGGGACTACGGCATCGGGATGCAGATCTTGCTGGACCTGGGGCTGAAGAAGATACGGCTGATCACAAACAACCCGGCGAAGCGCGCCGGGCTCGAAGGGTACGGGCTGGAGGTATCGGAGCGGGTGCCGATCATGGCGACGCCAAACCCCCACAACTGGCATTACCTGGAGACGAAGCGGGACAAGATGGGGCACTTCATAGACATGCCGGGGTTGGGGGGATAGACGGTACCAAGGAACAAGTAGCCAGGAGCAAGTAGCCAGTAACACAGGCCCGGTCTTTCGGCCGGGCCTCTTGTTAGGAGGGACCTTGGAAGACGCTCTGGAGCAGATGCTGCGGAAGGGACTGGAGGAGGATGGTCCCGGCAGGCTGTTCGGACTGAAGGTGGTGGAGGTTGGGAAGGAGCGAATGACAGCGGAGTTCACCGTGACTCCACCGCTTGCCCGGACGGGCGGGATCGCATTCGGTGGGGCGTTTATGTCGGTGGCGGACATGCTCGGGGGGATGGCCACGATGGCGAACCTGACGCCGGGCGACCAGACGACCACGGTGGAGTCGAAGACGAACTTCTTCGCCGCGGCAAGGCTGGGAGAGAGCGTCGTCGCGGTGTGCGAGCCGCTGCACCGGGGCAGGCGCACGATGGTCTGGCGGACGACGCTGACGAACGACGCGGGCAGGGTGCTGGCCATCGTGACTCAGACGCAGCTCGTGCTGCCGCGGGAGCGGGCGCCGGAGGAGACGGCGGCGGCGCTGTTCGCAGGGAAGTCAGCGGGGGAGCAGAAGGCGCTGCTGGCGAAGCTGGAGCGCAGCGGAGCGGCGTTGTACCGTGCGCTGGCCTCCGAAGAGGAGGACGAGGGTGCTCGGGAGGCGCTGCTGGCGGCGGCGGAGCGCGAGGAAGAGAACGCGCGCCTTCTGGAAGCGCAGTAGGCGCCGATAGCGCATCGGCGGCGCGCAAGGGATGGCGCGGGGCGAGTAGAATGGGCGGCAAGATGGACGCCCGGGACGCGCGGAGGGCCTTCGCCGAGGCGGTGCGGCTGCCGGATGAGCAGCTGGACCTGGCGGACGCCGCTCTACTCATAGCCGAGGAGGAGTATCCAAACCTCGACCGGCTGAAGTACATCGAACTGCTGGACGAGCTGGCCGAGGTGGCGCGCGCGAAGATGGGCGGCGAGACCGATCCGTATGCCCGGGTCAACGTGCTCAGCGAGTACCTTTTCGACGAGGAGAAGTTCGCCGGCAATGAGCGCGAGTATTACGACCCGCGCAACAGCTTCCTGAACGAGGTGCTGGAACGGCGGCTGGGCATTCCGATTACGCTATCGCTCGTCTACATGGAGGTAGGAGGGCGGCTGGGGATGCGGATAGTGGGGGTGGGGATGCCGGGGCACTTCCTCGCAAAGTACGTCGACGAGCACGAGGAG